>JAEEOX010000091.1 GCA_016284485.1 Bacillota bacterium
ACGTCCTCCAGCGACTCGTCTCCCTTGACCTCTTCCATGGTGCCGGACTTGATAAGGCGGCCGTTCTTGATGATCGCCACCTTGTCGCAGAGTTTTTCCGCAACTTCAAGCACGTGGGTGGAGAAAAATATGGCCGCGCCGTTGTCACACATCTGACGCATTATCTGTTTCAGAGTGAAGGCAGCCTTGGGGTCCAGTCCCACGAAGGGCTCGTCCATTATGATCAGCTTAGGATCGTGGATCAGTCCTCCGATCACCGCCAGCTTCTGCTTCATTCCGTGTGAATATGAGCCGATAGCTTTGTCCAGATCAGCTATGAGGCTCAGCTCATTGGCGTAGAAGTACGCCTTCTTCTGAAGTTCTTCCGTGGGCACTCCGAATATTCCTCCGATGAAGTTCAGATACTGAGTACCCGACATGTAATCGTAAAGATCCGGGTTGTCCGGGATGTAGGCGATCTTCCTTTTGCATCCCATGGGGTCAGCCTTTATGGAAGCGCCGTCAATGTATATCTCCCCCTGATCAAAAGGCAGGATGCCCACCACCGATTTAAGAGTGGTGGTCTTGCCTGCTCCGTTATGTCCGATGAATCCGTAGATCTCCCCGGGCCTGATCTCCAGGCTCAGGTCATCCACAGCCTTCTTTTCTCCGAATGTTTTAGTAAGGTGTTCTATCTTAAGCATGACTTCTCCTTTACGTGGATCTCTTTATCCTGTAACCATATTAATGCTTCCACAAGGTGGAAGGTCAAGAGGTTTTTATGCAAAAAAGCTAAAATAAAAGCCATTTCCGCCTGAAACAGAAATGGCTTTGGGTATTTTGTTCAAATATTATCTTACTCCGTGAACTTCCACGCTGTGTCCAGCGCGATCTCCATCATGTCGGTGAAGCTGTTCTGACGCTCCTCCGCGCTGAGGGCGATGGGCTTGAACAGGTGATCGGAGATGGAAAGCACCGTCAGGGCCTTCTTGCCGTCACCGCAGGCTGTCCAGTAAAGTCCGGCGGACTCCATCTCAACAGCCAGGTGCCCCAGGTCTCTCAGCTTTTCGTTGAGGCCCGCCTGAGGATAGTAGAAAAAGTCTGAACTGTAGACCTTGCCCACCTTGTAGTTGCAGCCCTTTTCCTTGGCCAGTCTCACGGCCTCTTCCAGCATGTCGTAGTCCGCGCATGCCGCCAGCTGTCCGGGAATGCCGTAGGCGTTGCCGGAATTGGAGTTGGAGGACGCTGCCATGGCGATGACTATGTCCTTGGCTTCAACGCCCATGTCCAGGCCGCCGGCGGAACCGATCCTGATTATGGCGTCCACTCCGAACTGAGTATAGAGTTCATGAGCGTAGAGGCACATGGAAGGAATGCCCATTCCGGAACCCATTACCGAGATCCTCTTTCCCTTGTAGGTTCCGGTGAACCCCAGCATGTTCCTGGTGTCGTTGAAGCAGACCACGTCTGTCATGTAGTTGTCCGCCACGGCCTTGGCGCGAAGCGGGTCGCCCGGCATGAGAACCACCTTGGCGATCTCGTCCTTCTGAGCGATGCAAGCGCTGATGCTTTCTTTGATTTCCATATGTCGATCCTTCTTTCCCAAAGTTTCAAGTTGACGGTCACGGGCGCGTGGTCCGTCCCGACCCAAGTATTATATCAAAAGATCCCAATCCTTCTCAAGCCAATTCTATCCTTTTCTCTTGGCCGTCATGGTCTCCACATCCAGCTTGTAAACTGCAGTGACAGGCATGGCCTTTGGATTGAACTCGAAGTGGGCTTCATGGTATCCGTCCGTCAGAATGGTCAGTGCCCTGAACTTCTCCTCCGGGTCATCTATGAAACTGATCCTGCCCCTTCCCATGACACTCTCGAAATTCATGGTGCAGTTTCCGGACGCTTCCGTGAAAACCAGCTGGTGCCCACGGTCCATCTCAAAAGACACATTCGGATCCCTGCGGATCAGATCCAGCTTGTGTCCCTCACGGGCACTGTGGAAATACAGTGTGACATGGTCGTCGTCTGCCTCCAGACCGAAGTTCAGCGGGACCACATAAGCATAACCGTCTTCATCCACCAGTCCCAACCTGCACACGTCACAGCCCTTCATAATGGCGATGATCTCACTGCGGTCGGTTACCTCTCTGTCCTTTCTTCTCATATGTGCCTCCTATTTCATAAACTTCCTGATTTCTGCCTCACTGACGTCGGGCAAAACATCCATGAGCTTCCTCACTATGCTTTCCAGCGATTCCTCCGGATCCAGCCCCTGCGGGTCCAGAGCCTCCTCGCCCCACCATTCCTCGGTGAGGGCGTATCTCGCCACACCCCAGCCGTACTCGCTGCCGTCCTTCGCGATCTGCTTCTCGAAGTCCGCCACCGTCACGTAGGTCTGCATCTGAAGCCTGGTGATCATGGTCTCGAATCCTTTGCGGCCGCCCTTGCGATAGCCCAGAGCACCCTTGATCTCCTTGGTGAACATGGGGCCGACCTCCCCAAGCAGTTTCACGACTTCCTTATCTGAATGAGGGGCCAGACCCTCGCTGTAGCGCTCGTCGAAGTCATATCCGCCCCGCCTGTAATTGCATAGATCCGGGAACCACTCCGGGCTGACGAATCCGGCCTTGCCCCTGAAAAGCTTGGCGTACGCCAGCTCGTGGTCCCAGGTGACCTCCCCCTTCCACTGCCAGCATGGCCACTGTATCCCGTTGGTCCAGTCCGGATCGTACCAGGCACTGGGAGAGGCTATGTCCTCCAGAGAAAACCCCGGGATCCGGTTCCTGAAAAACGGCAGGAATCCGATGTCGTTCACCAGTTCTATAAGGTCTTTTTTGGTTCTTACTGTCTTAAAACGTTTCATGATGTCAATGCTCCAGTATCCACATGATCCCTTTTGCGGTCCTCAGGTCAGGTTCACGGAAGTGGTTGCCCGGGTTCATCTCCAGGGTCACCGGAATGTCTCGCTCCGCCATAAGATCCCGCACCGCTCTGGTTCTGGTCTCCACCTGGGACATCACCGGATCGTTGGTCTTTGCTTCCTTGCCGCCCAGGGAGAGATACACGGCTCCTGGCCGGGCAGGAAGCTCTGTTTCAGCGAGTTTCTCAAGAAATCCCGGATACCAGAGAGAACCCGACGCGGATACGAATCTCGTGAAGGCCCCGGTCTTCATCATCGCATATAAGGCGAACAGACCGCCCATGGAATACCCCGCCAGAGCATCGTAAGCAGGTCTCACACCGGACTCGGCAAGCATTTCTTCACTGACCTGAGGCATGATCCTCTCGGTGAGAAGTTCCAGATAACTGTCTGCTCCGCCTGCGAAATCCTCCTGTCCCCTGAAAACCGCCGGTGCAGGCCACGGAGACAGGTCATTATCGTAATCTATGCCTCCCACTGCGATCAGCGTATGTTCCGGAGCTCCTAGTTCCTTCAGCCTCTCATGGATGTCCAGGCCCCGCCCGTCATATACATTGAGCCACACCCGCGGAGCCCCAGGTGAGGATGCCGGATATATGGTTATCGTCTTTCCTTGGATCGTAAGTTCTTTCATGTTGTTCACCTTCATCCATTATACCACATTTCCGTACAAAAAATCCCGGGGAAAGGTTTGCCCTCTCCCCGGGTGTAAAACACGTCTATTACCAGAGTTATGCAGTTCCTACAGTCTCCACCATCTCATGCCGGAAGCTTTCAGTTCGTCCATTCTGTAAAGGCTCTTGACGTCGATGAGGACCTTCTCCTCGTCGGGGCCTTCCTTGAACTTGTCCTTCAGCTGTCTCATGGACATAGAGCGGAATTCATTGTGGCCTACCGCTACGATGAGGCAGTCCGCCTTGGGCAGCTCGTCGAAGGGTACCAGGTCCACTCCGTACTCATGCTTGGCGACTTCCGGATCTGCCCAGGAATCTGCCACATAGGGATGGATGTCATATTCCTTGAGACGGTTGATGATGTCTACCACCTTGCTGTTACGCGTATCCGGGCAGTTCTCCTTGAAGGTGATGCCCCAGATCACTACGGTAGCCTTCTTGGGTGCGAGCCCCGCCTCGATCATCTGCTTGATGGCGGCGTCAGCCACGTAACCGCCCATGCTGTCGTTGACCTTGCGGCCGTTCAGGATGATCTGGCTGTGGTAGCCCAGCATCTCTGCAGCGTTGGTCAGATAGTACGGGTCGACTCCGATGCAGTGTCCTCCTACCAGGCCGGGTTTGAAGCCCAGTGCGTTCCACTTGGAGTTCATGCCGTAGAGCACTTCGTCTGTGTCGATGCCCATCTTGTCACAGATCATGGCGATCTCGTTCATAAAGGCGATGTTTATGTCACGCTGGCTGTTCTCCACCACCTTTACAGCCTCAGCTGTCTTGATGGTTGAAACGGGAACTGTGCCGGCCTTGATAACGATGTCATAGACCTTCTTGATCTCGGCTGCGGACTCCTCGTCCATGCCGGATACGATCTTGCGGATATTGGTCAGTGTGTGCACGCGATCGCCGGGATTGATACGCTCCGGGCTGTATCCGATCTTCCAGTCCACTCCGCACTTGAGACCGCTTTCCTTCTCGATGATGGGAACGCAGATGTCCTCGGTGACTCCGGGATAAACTGTGGATTCGAACACTACGATGGTCCCCGGTGTAAGGTTCTGTCCCACCGTTCTGGATGCGCCGGCCACAGGACGAAGGTCCGGTGTGGTGTCCTGGTTGACAGGTGTGGGAACAGCCACGATGATGAATCTTGCTTCCTTCAGGCGGGTCGGGTCTGCCGTGAAGTCCACAGTGGTGTTCTTGATGGCTTCTCCCACCTCATTGGTGGAATCGATGCCGTTGGCGTATTCGTTGACACGTTTCTCGTTGATGTCGAATCCGATGACGTTCACGTGCTTGGCGAATTCCACTGCGATGGGCATTCCCACGTATCCCAGGCCCACGAGGGCAAGTTTCTCTGTTCCGTTGATTAATCCCTGGTAAATATTGTTGAATTGCATTTGATCATTCTCCTCTTGATGCATGTTAATGATCGATATTAACGACGATATATTATAGCAAAAAACTGCTTTGCCCGCAACTGTTGACCTGTCTCAGAACAGTTCCAGGAACTGTTCTGCTATGGTCCTGTATGTGAAATGCTCCTGAACGGCACGTCTTCCGTTCTGTCCCAGCCTGTCGCGTTCGCTCTCAGTCATTCCGCGGAGCTTCCTGATGCCATCCATCAGAGCTTCCGTGTTCTCCGGCTCACAGCTGATGCCGCAGTCATATTCCACGATGTAATTGTTGGGAGCGTCTATGGCGTAAAGTATGGGGCGGCCTGCCATCATGGAGTCGAACATCTTGTTCATTGCCACTCCGTACTTGAATATGTTCTGTCTCTTGCCTGCCACGTAGAGTGCATCCATCCGGGCTGCGATGGAGGGTATGTATTTTTTCTCCACCGGATCCAGGAAGATGAAATTCTCCGCCATGGACCTTTTGGAGAGTTCGATGAATCTTGCTTTTTCCCTGCCGCCTCCCACAAAGACAGCGGCGATGCCGGGGTCTCCCAGCTTCTGCACAGCGTCTATCAGGTAAGACAAGGAATATGAATCCGTGTGGCTTCCCATGAAGCCTATGATGAATTTGCCCTGATCCTTCAGATCCCTGAATACCCCGGCAATGTCCTCCGGGACGTCAGGAGTGTCTTTCCACTCGTCCTCTGATATGCCGTTTGGGATGAACCTGAACTTTTCAGGGGCCATTCCGTGGGACACCATGTAATCCCTGGCGTTGGGAAGCACCGAGACCACGTAGTCCGAATGCTTCAGGAATGAGTTCTCCGCCGCCTGCATGGCTACGCAGAGTGGGTGGAACTTGCTGAAACCGTACATCAGTTCCAGCGTCAGCGGCCACAGGTCCCTTACCTCGTGGATCAGTTTGGCTCCGGAGAACCTGGCGATCTTCTGTGCGGCGTAGGTGTCGATGGGGTTTGTGCAGGAGGCTAGGATAACGTCCGGTCTGTACTTCTCGGCTATCTCCCTGGCCATGCGGCGGATCTTCCACGAATAATCCATCATCGCCCTGAACCTGCCGAGGCCGTTTCCCACGTAGGAATTCTCCTTTATCCATGAGAATCTCACGCCCTCCACCTCGGTCTCCTGAAGATCGTGATCGATCTCCACGTTGACCTTCCTGAGGTGCGAAAAGCTGCTGGCCAGAATGGTGGTGTCTATGCCTCTCTTCGCCCACTCCTTTGCCAGGTAGTGGTGGCGGAACACCATGCCGTAGCTGGGGCTTCCCGCGTAGAAATTGATTATCAAAACTTTTTTGTCTGACATTCTCTTATTTTGCTCCGGGCACCTTTCCTAGATACCCTCGTAATCGTGCATGATGTTGGTGGCTTCCTCTGTGAAGCCCTCCGTACTCTCTCCCTGGAAAAGGACTCTCACTGTCTCAAACAGGATCTGTACGTCCATGAATAGTGAGAAGCTCTCTATGTACATAAGGTCCATCTTGAGTTTGTCCAGGGCGGAGGTGTTGTACTTGCCGTAGACCTGCGCCAGTCCGGTGAGCCCGGCCTTGGCCTTAAGTCTCAGTTTGAATTCGGGGATGTCCTGAGTGTATTTCTCCACGTGCTCCCAGCGCTCGGGTCTGGGGCCCACCACGGACATGTCGCCCTTTATGATGTTCACCAGCTGGGGAAACTCGTCGATCCTGGTCTTGCGGATGAACTTGCCTATCTTTGTGATCCTGGGATCCTCCTCACCTGCCGGGTGAGGCCTTCCGTCCTTCTCAGCGTCCACTATCATGGAGCGGAACTTAAGGATCATGAAGCGTCTGCCGTTCTGGGTCACTCTCTCCTGTCTGAAGAACACCGGACCGCCGTCCTCATGATGGATCAGGAAGGCTATCACAGCGAAGAGCGGGCTCAGTATGACCAGCACCAATGAGCTTGAAACTATGTCGAAGAGCCTCTTCACCGCCAGCTTCCATCTGGGGATGCCGCTGTTCCTGAAAAGATATATGGGAGTATCCACAAGGTTGAGGTCTTCTGAATTCTTCACCATTATGTCGGAGAGTTTGGGTGTGATGTACACCCTCTTGTCCATCTCGAAGCATTTCTTTAAAAGACGGTTTTTGTCTTTTGAGGGAAGGTCGTTGAGGAGGACCGCATCGCACTGTTCCATCTCACTGATGAGTTCTTCCATGGGAAGGTCGCAGGAAACGGACTTCTCAACTTTGTATTTGTACACCAGTTCGTTGAGTTTCTCGGGAAGATTGTTTCTGTGGCTGCCGTAGATCTCCAGCAGCGTCAGGGGCGGGATCACCTTGCGGTAGATGTCCACCATGAAGTAGGAGAGGACAGCTGTGACCAAGGACTGCACCAGCCAGAGCTGAGCGTACAGTTTGAACAGCATGAATCCGAAACGGAACTGTCCTGTGATGGCCATGGATACGAAGATCTCCACGAAATCCGCGCAAAACAGTGCAGACACCTGGGCAGCCAGGATCACCATCTTACGGTTGACGCCGATGGTGTAGCCTCCCAGCCTCTTCATGAAGTACATCACTATGATCAGGTATGTACCGAAAGCCATGCCCAAGTTTCCAAGTCCGGTCAAATGGCTGGTCTGGTTGTGTACGACTACGAAATCGTACCAGACCTTGGCGAACATCACTACTACGATTGCAGTCTCGATGAAGCCGAATCCGTATCTCAATATGTATTTTTTGCTGTCTAGTCTCTCTGTAAATCGCGACATGTCTCAGCGCCTTTTCAAACCTTTTCAAACAATAAACGCAAGGAATCCTGAAAATTCCCATACTTATTGGTTATTATATCACAAAATATGCATAAAGAATACCCCCAAGGAAACAACCTGTCCCCGAAGCCTGTTTTTTACACTGAATCGTTGAAAAAAATTAGAAAAAGTAATATAATTTTCGGTGTGAAATTGTTATTTACCAATTAGATTTCAGGGAGGCTTTATATGAAATTTACAATTATAGGCGATACTGACAACCCATTGGCAGAAATTGAACTGGGAAGAGGCCAGACCATCAAGATCGAGCGTGGTTCCATGGTCTATATGCAGGACGTGGAGATCGAGGGCAAGACTAACTCCAACTCCAAGGGACTGGGTGGATTCCTCAAGGCCGCTGCCAAGTCCATGGTTTCCGGCGAGAGTATGTTCATAACCTATGCTCACGGAACAGCTGAGCATGGCAGGATCGGCATTGCACCTGCAGTTTCCGGCGTCATCCGCAGGCTGGAGGTGGGCACCAGACAGTACAGACTCAACACAGGCGCATTCCTGGCCTGCGATGAATCAGTAACATACAATCTGGTATCACAGGGCGCAGGCAAGGCTCTCTTCGGAGGCACCGGCGGATTCTTCATCATGGAGACCGCAGGCACAGGCGACCTTCTGGTCAACGCCTTCGCCGACATGCTGGAGCTCCAGGTCACAGAGGACAAGCCCCTCATCATAGACAATGAGCACGTTGTGGCATGGGATGCAAACCTTGACTACAACATCAGAGTCGCTTCAGGCACCATCGGATTCGTCTCCGGTGAAGGTCTGGTCAACGAATTCCACGGATACGGCAAGGTCCTCATCCAGACCCGTAACGCCCGTAACCTGGCGGGAGTTCTGGCACCCTACCTTCCCTCATCCAACAGCTGATGAGCTCGGTATAAGTTCAAAAAACACCAACAGCCGCGAAGGATTCGCGGCTGTTTTATATTCTCTCTATTCCATAGCCTTCGCAGCCCACTGAGGATCTGCACTGTCATTCTTCTATCCTTACGTCCTTCAGGAAACGCACCAGCCCGTCCGGCCATTCTTTCACAGCGTCCAGACCGTTGTCCCCCAGCACCACCAGCTTGTTGGTGCCGTGATAATCGCTGCCTGCGGTGACGTAGAGTCCGTGGCGCCGGGCGCTGTCCAGCATCTGATCCCGAAGTTTGTCTGTGAAGCCCGAGTAGAAGCACTCAAGTCCCTTCAGACCGAAGTCCATAAGACGCCTGATGCGGTCCTCCATCTCATCGCCCAGGATCAGCTGACCGCCGTCGCCGTACACAGGATGTGCCAGCACTGGTATGCCGCCGCCTCCGAGGATCCCTTCGATGGCAGCCTCGGGGCGTACGTTCTCATTGCCGTGGAACTTTTTCTTATTGATGAAACCGTCGATGGCTTCTTCTATTGACCCGGCGTATCCGTGTTTCACCATGAGGTTTCCGATGTGAGGCTTGCCGGGGTTGTCCAGTTTGAACAGTTCCCTTATCTCCTCGTCAGTGAAATGAAAGCCGAAGGTCTCCTTCAGGTATTCAAGTCTTGCTTTGACTTTTCTGATGCGGTGTCCGTGCCCCACCTCCACCACCTTGCGCATGGCCTCGGAATCCGGGTCGTAGCCGTAGCCCAGGATATGATACTTGCCGTATTCGTCCTTGCAGGAAAACTCTATCCCGTTTATGAACGCCGGATCCTCTTTAGTACGAACAGACCTGATGATCTCACAGCCCTTCATGGCGTCGTGGTCCGTCACCGAAAACAGTTGTATCCCGGCTTCACGGACACGTGCCAGTATCTCCTCAGGAGAGTCGCTTCCGTCGGATATGGTGGTATGCATATGAAGATCCATTTTTTTAGGAAATGTCATCATTCACGCCTTCCTTCACAGGTTTTTCATGAGGGTCAGGATGTTCTGACCGTCCATGTAGGTATAGTTCACATCGTCCATGAATTTTTTGGTCATAAAGATGCCCAGTCCGCCGGCATCCCTCTGGTCTGCCGGAAGGTTGACGTCCGGATCCTCTTTTGCCAGAGGATCGTAGGGTATGCCGTGATCCACGAAGGTGATCTTCACGGTAACAGGGTCGTCGGATACCTCCACCCGGACCACTGCCTTGCCCTTGTCCGGAGCATATGCGTAGCTGGCGATGTTGATGAATATCTCTTCAACTGCCACGTCGATCTGCATCTGTGCCTTGGGAGAGCAGTCTGTCTTTTCCAGTCTGTCGTCCACAAAGGCCTGTACCTCTTCAAGATTCTCAGGTATCGCTTCAAGTTCCAGCTCCATCGGATTGAAGGTGAGCTTGTCTGTTCTCTCCAGAAGCTCCAGCAGTCTGGTCTTCCAGAAATCGATCTCCCTTCTGCCCTCCTCTGTCTCAAGGCCGCCGCGGCGTATTGACCTGCGTATCAGACGGGTGTAGCCGATGATGCGGGCCTTGTCCTCCACCTCGCGGATCTTGGTCTCACAGTCAGTCTCAAGATATGCCGCCAGGAACTTGTGCCAGAAAGTCCCGGCCGTTTCATAATCGTAGCCCTGGAACTCCTTGATCACGTTGTGATCAAGTTCAGAGAAACCGATGAAGGCGTTGAATATAGATCCCAGTTCGAAGATGGGATTGCCCACTGCCAGGGTATCCATGTCGATCAGGAGGATCTCGTCATTCTGCAGCTCCACGTTTTTGGTATGATAGTCGCCGTGTATCATGTGATCGTCCTGGGGCACTGCCTTCACCATGTCCAGAAGCTTCTTTCCGGCTTCCTCAGGAAGGTGATCCTGCATGAACTCTGCCCAGGAAACAACTGTCTCCTTCATGTCCGGCAGTTTGCCCTTGGGGACCAGGGTGCCGTGGATCTTTTTCAGAAGCTCCACGTATTCACCGACGCACCAGTCCATCTTATCCGGCTCTGTTTCCAGGATCTTTGAGAAGGATCTGGCGTTCAGCATCTCGAAGACAGACCCATAGCTTTCGCCCACTCTGACGACATCGTAGGATATTGCCGTGGGGATGCCCAGGATCAGCGCCAGCTTTGCCACCTCACGCTCATGCTGGATATCCGCCAGAGCGTCGGCATTCTTGTAGACCTTGACCACGTTGTCCTGGTCGATCCTGTAGATCTTGCCGTTGGCGCCGTGACCGATCTCTTCGCAGCCTTCCACGGAGACCACGCGGTATGCCTTTTCCACCTTCATCATCTCCGTGAAGCCTGTCATGTCCAGGATCTCGTATACGTCGGAGTTTACTCCGTGGATCTCCATGTGCGGGTAAGCCTTGCGGATGCGGAGAAGCACTCTGAGACCTGCAGAAGAAATGTAGGCCAGATCCGTTGCGTCTATGACAACAGAAGGATTGCTGCTGTCAAGTTTCTCCATGATCTCCTGTTCAACTGAAGCCGCGTTGTTGGAGTCTATGCGGCCGCTTAATTTGATTGCCATTTCACTTACCCTCTTTTCCTGTATAATCCATGGTCTGATCATATTCCTCGGTCTCCTCGCCCCTGATGTACGCGTCGATATGATCGCCGTTCACCAGAGTGGTGGCGGTATCAGCCATGTGATAGGACGTAACTGCAAATTCTTTTTTGAACGACGATGTGAAATTCGCCACACCCAGCAAGCTGACGATGAGTCCGAATATCACAAGCAAAAGCACGGTGGCGCCGATGATGTTGGCGGCCATGCTGCTTTTGTAATTTCTTAAGCTCTTCATATAGGTGTTCCCTGTATAAACTGAGCTCCGGCTTATTCTATGGTCAGAATGTCGGAGAATCCGGTGACCTCGAAGATCTCCATCACGGTGTCGCACACGTTGGTCACCTTCATGCTGCCCTTCTTATTCATGATCTTCTGGGCCGACAGCAAAACTCTCAGTCCCGCAGATGAAAGGTATTCCAACTTTTCCAGATCAAGGACCAGTTCGGTCATGTCATCCAAAGTCTCCACCAGCTCATTCTCAAGCTCCTCTGATGTGACGGAGTCCAGCCTGCCCTCAAGGACCAGGGTGGCACAGCTGCCATCGATCGTTTTCTGAATATTCAGCATGGTATTGCCTCCATTAAAGATTGGTATATCACAGCCATTTTTTCTTCTTGAAGAAGATCAGGCAGACTACAGTTATGATAACGAATATCACCAGAAGTGCGGGATAAGCCCAGCGCATCTCCAGTTCCGGCATGTATCTGAAGTTCATTCCGTACCATCCTGTGATCAGGGTCAGCGGCAGGAAGATGGACGTTACCACGGTCAGCAGAGTCATGATCCTGTTCTGCCTCAGTCCCATCTGGGACTCGTAGTAGTCGCGGAGCTGGATAATGTAGTCTCTGATTGAGGCGGCCATATCCCTCAGTATGGCGATACGCGCGGTGAACAGATGGAAGTAGCGCAGATTGTCATTGTTGAAGAAGCTGTTTTCGTTCTCCTCAAGTTCCTGCCCCAGGTCCATGAGCTGCTCATAGTGCATCCTCAGATCCCTTATGCTTCCCAGGATCTCATTGAGGCGAAGTATCACGTCATCGGACTCTTCCTTCAGGTCCTTTTCCAGCTCATTGAGCTCCATCTCATAACGGTTGAGAACGAAGGCGTCATCATGGATGATCTGCTCCAGGAAATCATAGAGAAACCTTTCCATGGAAGGCAGTTTCCATTTCTTGGTGCGCTGCACCCTCCTGATTATGGACAGGGCGGAATCTCCGTCGTCCACGAATACTATTCCCTTCTCGTCGAGGGCGAAGGCGAATCCTGCTCCCGGCGCCGTGGGGTCCTCACGGTTGGGCAGATAGAAGCTTCCCGTCAGCGAGTCGTAGTTCACTTCGGCCCGCGTTGCAGTAATGGTGGAAAGCTGCATTTCCATCTCGATGCCCATGTCAAAGCTGTCAGCTTTTTCAGCCCACTCTGCGGAGTTCAGCACCGCCACGAACTGTTCGTCACCTATTGCCTCTTCGGGGCTGCACTCCTCGAGAGTGCTTCTGATCTTGAAATAAATCATTCCTCTGTCCTCCGGATGTTTTCCAGTTCTTCGATAAATGCTGCGATGCGCCTCTCATTCTCCTCGGAGGGTCTGGTCTTGGGGTCCACCAGACTCACTTCTGCCGCAAGTGTTTCCGCTCCGGCAGCCTCACTGATCTGTGAAATGCACTTCGCCGTGTTTCCTCCGCTTGAGCTGACCATCACCGCCACCCTCATGCCGCGGAGATCGTTTTCCGCCAGGAAGCTTCTGAGAGGCGGCGTGAAGGTGCCCGCCCACACCGGTGAGCAGAGGATCACCAGATCGTAACCGTCCCTGCTGAAGCTGTAGGGCTCAAGCTCCGGTCTGCTCTTGAAGGTGGCATCCTTCCCGCCGTGGAAAAACTTTTTGAATCCCTCTGTGGGATAGGCCTTCTTTGGCCGGATCCTGATGACGTCCGCTCCGAGTGCCTCAGCCACTTTCAGAGCCGCATACTCGGTGTTGCCTTCAAGGGAATAGTAAACAACTGCCGTTTTCATAACATTATCTCCGGTTCTTTCCGACTTTGAGAGTTCTCAGGTAGTTCTTATGTTCGTCGGTTATCCTATAACTTTCTATACTTTTCTGGATCGCCTTGTTGTGGGTCCAGTCGTCGAGCTTCTTTTGCTCAATATACGGAATGACCGCCTCGTACTGCTTGGCAAGAGCCGTGGCAAAATACCAGGCCCTCATCATGTTCACATAATATTCCTCAGATTCGATCCCTG
>JAEEOX010000092.1 GCA_016284485.1 Bacillota bacterium
CTCCACAGAGCAAGGGTGCCTGATAACGTCAGGCGTAGGTAACTATAGGGAAAGTGCAACAGAAAACACTCCGCCGAAACAGTTAGGCTGTGGTAAGGTTGAAATGGCGAGGTAAGAGCTCACCGGCGTCCCGGAGACGGGGCGGCCTTGTAAACCCCACCCGGAGCAAGACCAAACAGGGCCAAAGGCGGCTGCTCGTCGCCTCCGAGAGGTAGGTCGCTGGAGCTGCATAGCGATATGCAGTCGAGATAGATGATCGTCTAATACAGAACCCGGCTTACAGCCGGGCCCACCCAAAGAAAAAGATCCGCATGAGACCATGCGGATTTTTTGTTTTAGTATTTATTCACCACGTCCAGAGCTTCGATGAGCTTTATGTCCTCATGCTTTTCCTGGAAGTAGTTCAGCGTGAACTGGTTGGCGAAGAGAAGAAGCGGTCTTCCGAAATGGTCGAATACCAGCATCTGGCGGGAGTCGATGACGTCCTTGACCTTTTCAAGATCAACGCCCTCTCCTATCCATCTAACCACGCTCATGTCCAGCCTGTCCATGCGGATGGCAGCGTTGTACTCGTTCTTGAGCCTGTACTCGAAAACTTCGAACTGCAGCTGTCCTACAGCTCCCACCACAACTTCGTTGTACTGGTTCCTGTATACCTGGATGGCTCCCTCCTGAGCCAGCTGGTCTACGCCCTTCTGGAACTGCTTTGCTTTCATGGTGTCCTTAGGTGATACCAGAGCGAACATTTCCGCAGGGAATGTCGGAAGCGGTTCAAAGAACAGTTCGCCCTTTACGGTGGACAGAGTGTCGCCGATCTGATAGTTTCCAGTATCATAGATACCTATGATATCGCCTGCCAGGGCGGTCTCGACGTTTTCACGCTCGTTTGCCATCAGCATGGTGGACTGAGCCAGCTTCATCATCTTGCCGGTGCGGCTGAGCTTGACCTCCATACCTCTCTGGAAGGTTCCGGAGCAGATCCTGAAGAAGGCCAGTCTGTCTCTGTGGGCGGGGTTCATATTCGCCTGGATCTTGAAGATGAATCCTGCGAAATCCTCATCTTCGGGTTTCACAAGGATATCGTCTCCGTTGAGTTTGGCCTTTCTGGCACCGGGTGCGGGAGATAAGGCCAGGAAGTGTTCCAGGAACTGTGTGGTTCCGAAATCCGCCAGGGCCGATCCGAAGAATACAGGTGTGAGCTTACCTCTTGCAATCTCGTCTGTGTCGAATTCATTTCCCGCTCCCAGAAGCAGTTCTATCTCGTCCCTCAGAGCATCCAGATTGTATCCTGCGATCTCGTCTTCCAGCTCGTCGCCGAAGACTCCGTCATCACCGAGCTCGATGGTCTTTTTGGCCTTATACAGCACAACTTCGTTGTGAAAGATATCGTAGATGCCTTCGAAGTTCAGACCTGATCCGATGGGCCATGTGATGGGAACTGATGCGATGCCCAGTACGTCCTCCAGCTCCTGAATGAGATCAAAGGGATCCTTGGTCTCACGGTCCAGCTTATTTATGAATGTGAAGATGGGAATTCCCCTCATGGAGCAGACCTTGAAGAGCTTCTTGGTCTGTGCCTCGATACCCTTGGCGCCGTCGATGACCATTACCGCGGAGTCCACGGAGGTAAGGATCCTGTAGGTATCCTCACCGAAGTCATTATGACCCGGAGTATCCATGATGGAGATCTTCTTTCCCTGATATTCGAACTGCATTACGGATGAAGTTACGGAGATGCCTCTCTGCTTCTCTATCTCCATCCAGTCTGATGTGGCAAACTTGGAATTTCTTCTTGCCTTTACAGTACCCGCCTCGCGGATGGCTCCTCCGTGAAGGAGCAGCTTCTCTGTAAGAGTGGTCTTACCTGCGTCCGGGTGGGAAATGATACCGAATATCCTTCTCTTTGCTATTTCGTCCTGTCTCTTTGACATTGTTTTTTCCTTCTGCAAAATATTAAGCCCATCAGGGCCAATAAGTAATATACCTTATTTCCTTGAAATTGTCCAACTATTTATTTATAATAAATCTGTTATGATAAAATTAACCGAAAGACTTCAAAAAATATACGATCAGGTGCGTCCCGGCGAATCCGTCTGCGACGTGGGGACCGATCACGGATACGTGCCTCTGGCACTTCTGGAATCCGGCAGATCGCCGAAAGCCATCATGTCCGATATTTCTGCAGGCTCCCTGGCCAAATGCAAAGTAAACGCCGAAGCCATGCTGCCCTCCTTAGCTCCCTTCGACCTGAGGCAGGGTTCAGGCATAGAGATCCTTAAGTCCGGCGAAGTAGACACCGTCATCATGGCGGGCATGGGCGGCATGCTGATCTCCGAGATATTGGAAAAAGACTACCATCACTCCCACAGTTTCAAGCGCTACATCCTTCAGCCCAGAAAGCACGTGGGAAGGCTGAGATACTGGCTGCTGGACAACGATTTCACCGTAGTCCACGAAGACCTTGCCAGAGAAGGCAAATTCATCTGGCCCATCCTCACAGTGGAATCCTTTGGAAGAGCCCTCTTCGTCAACGCGGATCCCGACGACGTGGAATTCGAATATCCCCTGACCCTTCTGGAGTACAGGAATGAGCTGACTGAGGAATACCTCAGAAACGCCCTCTATCTGGAACGCCTGAAGCTGGAATCAAAATCAGCCGGTTCCCTCACCACCTTTGAGGAACTCAGGACCCAGAAGCACAGGGTGGCAAGACTTGAATACATGGTTGAAAGACTTTAAAAAAAAACGCGGAGCACAGGCTCCGCATTTTATTTGTCATTTTATAACATCATTTTTTGCGCCCTACTACTGAAGAAAGCACCAGAAGCAGTATCACAACCGGTAAGGAT
>JAEEOX010000093.1 GCA_016284485.1 Bacillota bacterium
AGAAGGACGGCTTCAACAACCTTTCCCTGATCTGGAAGCTGCGCCTTGCCTGGTGCATGCTGCGCTATGGGCTGAAATTCGAGGACGGTGTCCGGCTTTACGGCCAGTATATTGCCGGCTGGGGCGGCAAGACCACTTCCTGGCGGTTCGTGGCCAAAAAGGACGGCGCGGAGACCGCTTCCGTCACCCTGGCCCCCTCGGCGAAGCTCCACCTGGAGGCGGTCCCTTCCAAGACGGTCCTGGACGAAAACGGGACCTACGACATGGCGGCCCTCCGCATCCGCGTCGCGGATGAATACGGCAACACCGTTCCGTACGCGGCCCTGCCCATCCGCCTGTCCGTGGCGGGAGCAGCCGAGCTCGTCGGCCCGGAGACCGTCGTCGCGGAAGGCGGCATGACCGGCTGCTACGTGAAGTCCGCCGGCCGCAGCGGCACCGCCACGCTCCGCCTGACCTCGGATCAGACCGATCCGGTCACCCTGTATTTTGAGATCAACGCATGATCTGAGAATAAAAGCAACACCCCATCAATCCCCTCAGGAGGCTCGCATGCAGCAGCTCACCACCAAACAGAAGCTCGCCTTCGGCATCGGTGCCGTCGGCAAGGACATGGTCTACGCCCTGTCCTCCGCCTACGTGATGTACTACTACCAGGACATCCTGGGACTGTCGGCATCATTCGTAGGTACCATCCTCATGGTCGCCAGAGTATTCGACGCTGTCAACGACCCCTTCATGGGTCTTCTGGTAGCCAAGACCAACACCAAGTGGGGCAAGTTCAGACCCTGGCTCCTTTCGGGAACCGTGCTCAACGCCTTCGTGCTCTACGCACTGTTTGCAGCGCCTGATCTGGAAGGCACCGGCCTGATGGTATATTTTGCGGTGATCTACATACTCTGGGGAGTCACCTACACCATGATGGACATACCATACTGGTCCATGATACCTGCAGTCACCGACACGGTACCAGCCAGAGAAAAGCTCAGCGTGGTGGGACGTACCTGCGCAGGCGTTGGTAACGCACTTATCACAGTATTCACCGTAATGGCAGTAGCCACTCTGGGTTCCGGAGTGGAGAGGACCGGTTTCAAGAGATTCGCACTTATAATCGCCGTTATCTTCGTCATCACAGAAGTCATCTGCTGTCTTGCGATCAAAGAAAAGAAGAGCGAGAAGATGCATGCCGCAACCATCAAGGAGATGTTCGCTTCCCTCTTCCACAACGACCAGGCCATGGTAACGGTCATCACCATCGTGCTGATCAACACCGCACTCTACATCACGTCCAACTTCATCATCTACTTCTTCAAGTATGATCTGGGCGGCGGTTCCGCCGACTGGCAGGGTTCCTACACCCTGTTCTCCATGGTGGGCGGCGCATCCCAGATACTGGGCATGATGATCGTCTATCCCCTGATCCACAAAAAACTCAGCAATACGTCCATCTTCAGGCTCTGCCTGGGGGTTGCCATCGGAGGATACCTCTTCCTGCTGCTCCTTTGCATATTCGGACTTTCCAACAACCTGATCCTGCTCCTGATCCCCGGCGTCCTGATCTTCATGGGCAACGGTATCCTTACGGTGCTCACCACCGTATTCCTTGCGGGCTCAGTTGACTACGGCGAGATGAAGACCGGCGTCAGGGAAGAAAGTGTCATCTTCTCCATGCAGACCTTCGTTGTAAAGCTTGGTTCAGGACTGGCAGTGTTCCTTACGGGAATCGGACTTGACTTCATCGGAATGCAGGGCAACGCCGATACAGAGGGCGAGATAGTCATGCAGTCACAGGAGACGCTGAACGGCCTCCACTACCTCATGACCATAATCCCCATCATCGGACTGATCGTCGCCACACTGGTATTCGTCAAATACTTCAAGCTCACAGATGAGAAGGCAGAAGAGATCAGCAAGATCCTGAAGGAGAAACATGCAGCTGAACTGGAAAATAACAACTGATAAAGAAGATCTTGAAGGAACTGCGGTCTTTGAGGAGATCTCGGATGGCCGCAGCCATTTGCATCTGGACAAGGACTTAAAAGAGGGTTCTCTCAGGTCTGTCACCGCGGAGATCACCGTGGACCGCAGACTGCGCACCAGGATCTTCATGAACGGTTTCCAGACCTGGACCACCTGTCCCGAATACGGGGTCACAGACCGTGAAAGGAATCTGAGAGGTCTGCCCAGAGCCATCATCGACCGCTACAGCCTGGACCGCTACGGGGACAGCTACTTCGACGAGTTCCCCCGCCCCTCCGGCGTATTTCACGGCTTCTCATGGTGCTGGTTCCGGGAGGGAGATCAGTTCAAGCTCTTCGGGTCCCTGAACGAGGAGAATGGATATACTGTCTTCACCTACGACGTGGAGCAGTCCCTTCTCACCGTCTCAAAGGACGCTACCGGTCTCAGGGTCGGCGGCACCACCGACCTGATGGACATCGGATACTACGAAGGTACCCAGGACGAGGTGTTCGACCGCTGGTTCGAGGATCTGGGGATCCCCAAGCCCCACGTTCCCAAGCTTTACGGCTATTCCAGCTGGTACAACCGTTACCAGAACATCCACGAAAACGAGATCCTGGAGGATCTGGAGGGATGCAAGGATATCTTCTCCGAAGGCGATCTCTTCCAGATCGACGACGGCTGGGAGCCCTTCGTTGGAGACTGGCTGGAATGCGACAGGAACAAGTTCCCCTCAGGCATGCGTACCATGGTGGAGACCATACATGACGCGGGATTCAAGGCGGGACTGTGGCTTGCGCCTTTTGCGGCCGAAGAAAAGTCCTCCCTTTACAGAGATCACCCTGACTGGTTCTTCAGAGTCAACGGCGACTACTGGAAGCTGGGCTGCAACTGGAGCGGCTTCTACGCCCTGGACATCGATCACCCCGAAGTCCGCGATTACCTTGCCAAGGTCTTTAACCGTGTCTTTGATGAGTGGGGCTTCGACTTCGTAAAGCTGGACTTCCTCTACGGCGCTGCGCCCTTCGGAAGCGAGACCGAGACCAGAGCGGGCCGCATGATCAGAGCCCTGAAGTTCCTCAAGACCCTGACCGGCGATCATACCGTGCTCTCCTGCGGAGTGCCCATGATGCCGGTATTCGGCCTCTTCGACTACGCCAGGATCGGCTGCGACGTCACTTTGGATCTGGACGGCAGGCCCCACATGAGGCTGGTCCACATGGAGCGCCCCTCCACCCTGAACGCGGTGCAAAACATGTTGTCCAGGTACCCCCTCGACGGCCGTGCATTCGGGTCTGACCCGGACGTGTTCTTCCTGAGATCCTACAACATCCAGCTGAACGATGAGCAGCGTCTGTCACTGGCTACTCTGGATGCGCTTCTGGGAAGCGTCTTCCTCACAAGCGACGACCCCGCCAGGTACACACCGGAGATGAAGGAGATGTACAGGAAGCTCAGGCACCTGAGCACCGCAACCAACGTGCACCTGGAGGTGGACGAAAAGATCCGCATCACCTACGATCTGGACGGCGAGACACACACTGCGGTCATCGATCCGAAACTTTCCTGATCAGATTATATTAAAGGCGCGTCCGCAATGGACGCGCCTTTTGTTTTATGTCAATTCATTGTTCTATCTTTCATCCCTCAATTAAACTTGGGGCTGATCTTTTTCATCATGAACAGGCATTGTCTCAGGTTCCACATAATCATCGATGGTTTTGGATATCTTATACATACCCGGTTTAAGCTCCTTGATCATATTGCCATCATCATCGATGAATTTGACTCCTTTGCGCATGGCATATTGAGTAAGCGGACCGGGGAATGAATCTCTTAAAATCAAAAAATACATGATCTCAAAGCATATTACCGCCGCTATGATAGCTGCTGCACCTCCCCAGCCAATAACGCCTGAAACAACAAGCACGACAGCAGCAACTGCAGCAACCGCAAGACCGATTCCAAACACTTTGAACTGTAGTTTGTAATGGACTTTTCCATTATTATTC
>JAEEOX010000094.1 GCA_016284485.1 Bacillota bacterium
TCGGAGCTTGATCCGGAAGAGATCACCAAAGCCGTGGTTGAGACCGTGGCGGAAAACACTTCCGACGGAGTCACCGCGCCCATGATCTACATGATGATCATGGGGGCGCCCCTGGGGATGCTCTACAAGGCCATAAACACCATGGATTCCATGCTTGGCTACAAGAACGACAGATACTTGTATTTCGGCCGGATCCCTGCAAAGATCGACGATGCGGCAAACTTCATTCCTGCACGCATCACAGGTCTTCTCATGTGCCTCACGGCTCCTCTGATCGGCTTGGACGGCAGGAACGCCTACAGGATATATAAAAGGGACAGACTCAAGCATCTGAGCCCCAACAGCGGCCATCTGGAGGCCGCCACCGCAGGGGCGCTTCACATAATGCTGGGAGGAGACGCCTGCTACTTCGGGAAACTGGTTGAGAAGGCTTCTCTCGGGGACCCTGACAGGGAAGTGAGGATCTCCGACATACCCGGGTCCGTCCGCATGATGTATGCTTCCTCCGTCGCCATGCTGGTGATACTGGAAGCCATAAGAATAATTTTGGTGCTGATATGAGAGAATACGGTCACGGCGGTGACATTTACGGACAAACGAATATTCTGGACTTTTCCGCAAGCCTCAATCCTGTGGGAATGCCCTATGAGATAGTTGATGCAGTGAGGCGCTCCGCTCTGGAGAGCTCTCCTTACCCGGATCCTCAGCTGAGAAGGCTGAGGGAGGTGGCATCTGACCGTCTGGGTGTTCCGGCGGAGTCTCTGGTCTTCGGAAACGGTGCGTCGGACCTGATCTACAGGATATGCCTGGCTCTCAGACCTGAGAAGGCCCTCATAGAGGAGCCGGCTTTTTCGGAGTATCAGAAGGGCCTTGAACTGGCGGGCTGTGAGATCTTCCATCACGCTCAGACCCGTGAGAATGGGTTCAGGACCGATGCGGACGGCCTGATGAAGGCGATCGCTGAGGTGAGACCTGACATGATCTTCATGGGCTGTCCCTCCAATCCCGCAGGGACAGTGGTGGACAGGATCGACCTTATCAGGATCTGCGACTGCGCAAAAAACACAGGTGCCACTGTGGTGATCGACCGTTCCTTCATCCATTTTGTGGAGGGGGAGGATGAATCCTTCTTCAGAGAAGAGACCCTGGAAAGGGATAACGTGATCCTTCTGGATTCCATGACCAAGATCTTCGCCATGGCGGGACTGAGGCTGGGATTCATGATCACCGGCAATGCCGGGATCTGTGAAGCAGTTGAGAATTCGCTGCAGCCGTGGCCGGTGTCCAGACCTGCGGAGGAGGCGGGGATCGCAGCCTTTGGCGTGGGGCCGGAGTTTTTTGCGAAGACCAAGAGGTACGTGACGAAGGAAAGAGCATATCTCCTGGAAGGACTGGGATCTCTGGGAATGGAGACATTTGATTCCAGGGCAAACTATGTGTTCTTCAGAAGCCCTGCGGACCTTGAAGGACTGAAGGACAGAGGAATACTTCTGAGATACTGCGGCAACTACCGGTCTCTGGACGGCAGCTATTACAGGGCTGCGGTCAGGACCCATGAAGAGAACGAGGCGCTTCTGGAGGCGCTCAGAGATGTTTTGAGGGAAAAGGAGGAGTCAGATGGCTGACAATAAGGAAAAGAAACCCAAGATGGCCAGATCCCTGATGATCCAGGGTACTTGCTCCAATGCGGGAAAGAGCCTGCTTACCGCCGGACTCCTCAGGATATTCACCCAGGACGGATACAACTGTGCTCCCTTCAAATCACAGAACATGGCGCTGAATTCATACATAACCCCGGACGGCTACGAGATGGGCCGGGCTCAGGTCATGCAGGCGGAAGCCTGCCATAAGGCGCCGGACGTCAGGATGAACCCCATCCTGCTCAAACCCACGGGAGACATGGGCTCTCAGGTCATCGTCAATGGCGAGGTCACGGGCAATCAGACTGCGGCTGAGTATTACAAGACCAAGCATGCCCTGAGAGAGCCCGTAATGGAAGCTTACAGGAGTCTTGCCGAGGAAAACGACATAATAGTCATCGAGGGCGCAGGAAGCCCCGCAGAGATCAATCTGGCTGAGGACGACATAGTCAACATGGGAATGGCCGCCATGGCTGATGCCCCGGTGATAATCGCGGGCGACATTGACAGAGGCGGAGTCTTCGCCTCGCTGGCCGGTACCATGATGCTCCTCAAAGAGGAGGACAGGCCCAGGGTAAAGGGCGTGATCATCAACAAGTTCAGGGGCGACGTGGAGATCCTGAGGCCGGGCCTGGAGATGCTTGAGGACATCATCAAAGTGCCGGTCCTGGGGGTGGTCCCCTACATGAAGGTGGACGTCGACGACGAGGACAGCCTTTCTTCCAAGCTCAGAAGCGAAAAGGGCGTGGAACCCGTGGATGTGGCCGTCATCAGGCTTCCCAGGATATCCAATTTCACGGACTTCGATCCTCTGGAGAGGGTTGAGGGAATAGGCGTCAGATACGTCAGTTCCGTCCGCGAACTGGGAGACCCGGACATGATCCTGGTGCCCGGCACCAAGAACACCATGGGCGACCTGGAGTGGATGAGAGAGAACGGCCTTGAGGCGGCGGTCAAAAAATACGCTTCGAAGGGCAAGCCCGTGTTCGGCATCTGCGGAGGATATCAGATGCTGGGAAGGACCATAAGCGATCCGGACCATGTGGAGCACGGCGGAACCATGAGGGGCATGGAGCTTCTTCCCATAGACACAGTGTTCGCGGGAGACAAGGTGAGAGCCGCAGAAGAGGGGACCCTGTCCGCGGTGGACGGCGCGTTCAGCGGACTTTCGGGACTTCCCTACAGGGGCTACGAGATACACATGGGAGTATCCGGAGCCGACGGGAACATCATAAACAGCGGAAATGTATACGGAACGTACATCCACGGCATCTTCGACAGGGAAGAACCCGTGAAGGCAGTGGCTGAGGCGCTTTTCAGCATGAAGGGACTGGATCCCGCAGCCGTCAGTGCCAGGGATGCCGATCAGTATAAGCAGGAGCAGTACGACATCCTGGCAGATGAGCTGAGAAAAGCTCTGGACATGGATAAGATATACGAGATAGTGGGTCTTAAGGGAGAATGAGAATGGCATTCAAAGAAGTGAAACCGGCAGACATCGAAAAGAAGAGCTTCGAGATCATCACAGAGGAGCTACGGGAAATGGGCAAGACAGTGGATCCCAGGTATGAGCACATCGTCAAGAGGTGCATCCATACATCTGCGGACTTCGAATATGCCGATTCACTGTATTTCTCTGAGGGCGTGGACAGCAAAATATCCGAAGCCATAAGGCAGGGCGCCTGCATAGTGACGGATACCGCCATGGCCAGATCCGGAATAAACAAGAAGACCATAGAGTACTTCGGGGGTCAGGTCCTCTGTTTCATAGCAGATCCGACAGTTGCCGAGGAGGCAAAAGAGAGAGGTCTCACCAGGTCATACGTGAGCATGGAGCGTGCTTCAAAACTTGACAGACCAGTTATAGTTGCGGTGGGCAATGCGCCTACAGCGCTTGCCTCCATCTGCAGACTGCATGAAGAGGGAAAGTTTGATCCGGTGGCAGTCATAGGCGTACCGGTGGGCTTCGTCAATGTGGTGGAAGCCAAGGAGATGCTGATGGAGACCGACATTCCATGCATCGTGGCCAGAGGCAGAAAGGGCGGCTCCAACATAGCCGCATGCATAATAAACGCCATTCAGTACAGGATCAGAAGAGAGGCATAGAGATGAAAAGAATTCTTATACTGGCAGCAGTTCTGCTGATGATCACAGGAACGATTTTTAGCGGAGACCTTCAGGTATTCGCAGACGATGAATACGCAGACGGTACCTATCCCGTGGAGTTCACCTTTGAGGGAGGCACCGGAAAAGGCGGCGTGGAGGCCGTGGAAGCCGAACTTGCGGGCGGTGAGGTGAAGACGCTGGTGATCACTATGACCAGTCCCAACTACGATTACTGCATCTATTACGGTGAGCAGTACATCAATTCCTCTAAGGAGGGAAACTCTGTCTTCACCGTGCCCTACGTTGAGGAAAGCTTCCTTCTCACAGCGGATACAGTGGCCATGAGCCAGCCACATGAGATTGACTATACTGTGACCCTCAACATGGACAGTCTGTGGAAGGCAGCTGAAAAAGGCGGCGTTTCTCTGCCCCTCATAGCGGGGATCGCCATAGTGGTGGTCGTGATAGTGTTTTTTGCGGTAAGAGCCTTCCGCAAAAGGGCACGCTGAGGGTGAGTCATGGATAAGGAGATGAAAGGCATACTTTACGGCGTGGGAGTAGGCCCCGGGGATCCGGAGCTTCTGAGCCTCAAAGCGGTGCGGGTGATCAGGGAGAGCGGCGTCATCGCAGTTCCCGGAAAGACCCCCGCAGAGACCTATGCCTATGAGATCGCTTTGAAAGCAGTACCGGAGATGGATTCCAAGATCCTGCTTCCTCTGGAATGGGCCATGACCAAGGATAAGGAGAAGCTCGATGCAGTGTACCGCAGAGCGGCGGACGCCATCGAGGAGAAGCTGAGAGAAGGGCAGTCTGTGGCGTTTCTGACCATCGGGGACGTCTCCGTCTACTCCACATTCATCTATGTGATGAAGCTGGTGAGGGAGGACGGATACAGGGTGGAAATGGTGCCCGGAATAACTTCTTTTTCCGCTGCGGCATCCCGCCTGGGGGTCAGCCTTACGGAGCATCAGGAGATGCTTCACGTGGTCCCCGTGAATTACGGAGATGTGGCCGATCTGCCCGGGACAATGGTGCTCATGAAGCCTGGCAGGGATCTCAGGGAGATCAAAAGATCCGTGATCGCAGCCGGAAGGACAGCCGTGATGATCGAGAAGTGCGGTCTTCCGGAGGAAAAGGTGTACCGCTCTTTGGAAGAGATGCCCGATGAGGCTGAATATCTCTCCACAGTCATCCTGTTCGACCGCGATGATCCCGTCAGATAAGGCACTTTCCTTTGTGTAAGAAAAAAGGCACGATCCTTGGATCATGCCTCATATGAGATCGATACTGGAAGTCCGGCAGGCGCCGGGCTTTTTTATGTCCTGTGCTTGTATCCGAGACAGGCGCGGCAGAAGTTTTCCGCGGCGTCCGAAGAGGAGCAAAGGTGCATGTGAGGATAGCCTGCGTAGAGGGTATCTGTTCCGATGCACTCCTCCCAGGATGTGCCGGTGGGCTTGGTCAGGCTGAAGTCATGACCGGTCTCGGTGCTGTCCCAGTGATGGAATTCGTGTACAGGGATCTCCTGACCCTCTTTGAGGAGCAGGTTGTCCCTGAGGGCCTTCATCCTGGCGTAGCCGAATCTTACAAGCCTGCCGGTGTTCTCCGAGTCACCTTCCAGGATGCCGCAGACCTGACGGCCAGCGATGGTATTCTGAACGTACATGAAGCCGCCGCACTCGGCGATGGTGGGAAGCCCTCCTTGGACGGCTTCCCTGATGCCCGCGAGCATGGATGTATTGCCTGATAGCTCATCCAGGTGCAGTTCGGGATAGCCTCCGCCCAGGTACAGTCCGTGAACGTCACGTGGAAGGGCAGAGTCCCTCATGGGGCTGAACTCCACGATCTCTGCTCCAAGCTTCCTGAGAAGCTCCAGCCCGTCTTCATAGTAGAAGCAGAAAGCCTCGTCCCGGGCTACCGCGATCCTGACGGATTCAGGGAGGGGCTGGGGGCAGATGCCATCATACTCGATCTCGCCGGCTTCGGACGCAAGTTCCAGAAGTCCCTCCATGTCTATGGTCTCCAGAGCCTTGCGGCCAAGCCTCAGGTCTTTTTCTTTTATGTCCTCGATCTCGTCGGCTGTGATGAGACCCAGATGTCTGCTTCCCACGGAGCAGTCCTTCATTATGGGAAGGTATCCCAGAGGCCGGATCTCTCCACCAAACTCGCTGAGGATCGATTCCATCAGGGGAGGGTAGGTCTTCTCGGTGGCACCATTCAGGATCACTCCGCGTACGGTGCTGTCCGGCCTGAAATTCAGGAAGCCCTTGATCAGGGCAGGTACGGACATGGCCATGCCCTTGACGTTCACCACAAGTACGGTGGGGCAGCCCAGTGTTTTGCTTAAGGCATAGCTGGACGCATCAGTGGAGGTCATGGACAGTCCGTCGTAATATCCCATGACGCCTTCTGTAACGGAGATGTCACCCTGACGGCTGTTCTGGGCATAAAGGTATTTAACCGTGTTCTCGCCCAGAAGAAACATATCCAGATTGGAAGAGGGGATGCCGGTGACCTTTCTGTGGAACATGGGGTCGATGTAGTCCGGACCGCACTTGAAGGATACCGGGCGGCGTCCCATCATCTTGAGAGCCTCCAGAACGGCGCAGACCACCGTGGTCTTCCCGGAATTGCTGGAGGGAGCCGATATCAAAATGCCCTTAGGTCTGTCTTTCATTATTGAGGTATTGATCCTTTCCGCGGCTGCTGACTGCCGCAATTTGATTTTATCAAACAACCGCAAAAGACCGCAACATTGTTTTTAAAAATCGCAACAACAAGGTGGAAATAATCGTTTTCATTGATAAAAAAATATGATAGAATAACGAAGGTTTTTTGAAACTGATGACTTAGTAAGGAGATATATTGATGAAAAAGACTCTTATGAGATTTTTTGTGATCGCACTCACATTGGTGATGGTGTTCGCTCTTGCAGGATGCGGCGGATCCGGCAACTCCGTTGATTCCGGCAATTCCGGCAATTCTGCCGATGCCAACGAGAAGCTGGTGGCTCTCAGCGAAGCGTTTCTGGACCTGGACACAGTCAAGGGCTTCCTTGAATACGACGGATACGTGGCTGAAGCCAACGTTGAAGGAGACACACTTAAGGTCGCAATGGGACTGAGCGACAGCGTAATTGAGACATCTTTCACCCTGGACGGAGACATCCTGACCATAGACGGCGGAATGACCGCGGACCAGATCTATACAGCCATCTGCATGGCTACGGCAAAAGCCGTCATGGACGGAACAGATGAGACCACTGCCACGGCAGCCCTCACACACAGCTCCGCACTGGACATGACTCTGGAAGACAACGGCATCGTTCTGGACGTTGACGGAGAAGTGTTCCAGATGGATCTTTCCAAACCCGTAACTCTCATGGACATGTCTGACGTCTACATCACTCTGGAAGATCTCGGAGAAAGGGATGAGGACTTCACATCCTACATGGGACACGTAGGCCTCGTAGGATACTACATGAACATAAGCGATACCAGTGATACTATCATCTGCGTTGCAGAGCCCGGTGAGCTTACAGAGAGATCATACAAGTCACTGATCACTCTGGTCGAGTTCGTATACGGCAAGGATGCTGCAGACGAATTCGCAGCCAACTATCCTGTGATCGGAGAGGCCAGCTTCGACAACTACACTGTGACCCTGAACCCGGATAGTGAGCAGGCAGCAGTTTTCGATGAAGGCTATGAAGTCCTTCAGCTGGTGGTAGCTGCTGAGTAAGCATTACTTCGCAAAAGATCATAATCAAGTAAAAAGACCGGTGCATGTGCACCGGCCTTTTTTTATCAGGTGTTATTCCATGAGTTTCAGAGCCGAGAGAACTTCGGTCCTGATGGCCATGTCCAGCACTCTCTCGTCAGGCTGGAACTTGGGATGGTGGATGTCGTAGACCTCCGGGGAACCGGGGATGGTGCTTCCGATATTGAAATAACATCCCGGGACCATGCTGGAGAATACCGCGAAGTCGTCGGAACTCATGTCTGCGCCGTAGGATACGTCCACGTTTGACTCGCCCACCAGTTCGTTGGCCACCGATCTTATGGTGTCAAGGACCGAGTCGTCATTTATGAGGACGGGGTCTGTGGGCTGGTAGTCAAAGACTCCGGTGCATCCGTAGGCGGAGGCGGTGTTCCTGACCATGCGGTCCACAGCATTTATCATCAGGTCTCTGGTGTCCATGTCCAGAGCTCTGATGGTCCCAAGAAGAGTGCATGTCTCGGGGATCACGTTGGAGATGGTACCCGCGTTGAAGGCTCCGATGGTTATGAGCCCGGTGTTGGTGGGAGCCAGTCTCCTGGATACCACCGTCTGGAGCGAGGTCACCAGTGCGCAGCCGGCGGGAATGGGATCGATCCCCATCTCGGGGTGTGCGCCGTGACAGGATCTTCCTTTGATGGTTATTTTGAAATCAACCTCCGTAGCGTTGGTGACGCCTCTGGTGAAGTGGAACTTACCGTATTCGAAATGAGGGTTCACATGATAGGCGAATACCTTCGTGACTTCCGGGTCGGCCATGGCGCCGTTGGCTATCATGGCTCTGGCTCCGCCGGTGGTCTCTTCCTCAGGTTCGAAGAGGAATCTGACACTCATGGGGAGCTCGCCTCCCATGTCGGAGTATTTTTTGAGCACCAGGGCTGTGCCAAGAAGGGCAGCGGTGTGCATGTCGTGTCCGCAGGCGTGCATCCTGCCTGGCTCCAGAGACTTCCAGGGGACGTCGGCCTCCTCGGTGACGGGAAGGGCGTCGAAGTCGGCCCTGATGCCGATGGCGTGCTGACGGTCTTTGCCGTAGACTGTGCCGATCAGCCCGTGGTTGCCCAGCTCTGAGCGGTTCTCGATCCCGAAGGATTCAAGTATTTCCTTTATTCTGGCGGAAGTGCGGACTTCTTTGGAGGAAAGCTCGGGGTGCATGTGAAGGTCACGCCTGATCTCCACGGCTTTTTCAAAGGCCTCCCTGAAGAGAGGTTCCAGCTTGGTCTTGTCTATATTCACGGGTTTTCGTTCCTTTCCTATGATCTTAGAGCAAAAAACATCAATGCAACAACTATATTACCACATAATGAGCCAGGTAGGTGTAGCGGGTTTTGTAAAAATATGGTATAAGTATATATAGTTTTTCGGCTTTCAGGTACGGAGAGCCGACAGGAGGAAAAAAGTGTTTAATTTCTGGCTGTTTTTCAAAGAACATCAGTGGGCGATAGTCGCAGTCATCGCTGTGATCGGCTTTATCTGCTTCACATATAATTCCATTACCGGCAAGAAACATCAGAAGGATGCAGAGCAAGAGACCTTCAGGGTAGTGAGTGAGCAGCTCACCAGAGCCAGAGCAGGCGCCCAGGGAAGATATTCCAAAGCTGTGGACAGCGACATTTACCAGAAGGTCAGGGAGAAGACGGAGGAAGACCATGTATCGTGAGACCGAGGATCTGATCATAAGAGACAGCGTTCTGGAGGACGTGGATCAGTTCTATGAATGGGAGACCATGCCCGAGGTCACGGAGTTCTTCAGCATATCGAAGTATCAGACCAGGGAAGACGTGTACGACAAGTACTTCCTGGACAAGAATGACGATTCCGCAGACCAGTTCACCATCCTCCTCAGGAGAGAAGGCCTGGAGCCCCTCATGATCGGCAGGGTGGTCCTTGGAGATCTGATCCCGGGATGGAAGGGAGAGATCTGGCGCATCTACATCGCGGATACTTCCTTAAGGAACAGGGGCTATGGCTACCAGGCGCTGAGAGCAGTCATGGACTATATGTTCACGGATCTTGAGATGGAAAGGGTATACCTGGATTTCTACACAGGAAATCCTGCGGAGTTCCTGTATCTCAAAGCGGGATTCACCGAGGAGGGCGTCCTGAGGAGAAACTGCCGCAAGGACGGCGTGCTCCACGACGTGCACCTCATGTCCATACTCAAAGACGAGTACAATGCCACCATATAGGAGAAGCGCACTGCGAGAGAATTGAGAGAGTGCGGGCGGACGGAATGCTCCGCCCGTGTTTTGTTAAATGACAGGAGACTGCAATGAAGCGCACAAAAAACCCGGAATTCATGTTCATACTGTCGGTGTTCATCTTCGGAACACTGGGTCCTTTCGTGCGCAACAGCCCGGTGTCCTCAGGGGAACTGGCACTTTACAGGGCGATCCTTGCGGTGGTCCTGATCGGGGTCTATCTGGCGGTGACCGGACAAAAGATACCCTTCGGAGAGATCAGAAGTTCCATACCGCTTCTCCTGATCTCAGGAGAAGCCATCGGATTCAACTGGGTGCTCCTGTTCGAGGCATATAAACTTACGACCATAACGGCCGCCACCCTGAGCTACTACTTCGCGCCGGTCATAGTCACGGTGCTGAGCCCGGTGCTTTTCAGGGAAAAGATCACCGCCAGGCAATGGATATGTTTCATAATGTCAACTCTGGGTATAGTACTTATCACAGGCTTCGAGAGACTGTCCGGCGACAGGAACCATATCCTGGGAATAGCCTTCGGGCTTGGGGCGGCATGCTTCTATGCAGCGGTGATCCTTCTGAACAAATACATCAGAAACGTGGACGGGATACACCGGACGCTGCTGCAGTTCCTGGCTTCCATCGCCGTCATGATCCCCTATGTGGCTCTCACAGGAGGGGTGACCATAGGAAACGCAGATGCAAGAGGGCTGATCTTCATACTGATCATAGGGATATTCCACACAGGGATCACCTACTGCATGTATTTCTCATCACTGAAGGAACTTCCGGGGCAGAAGGTGGCCATACTGAGCTACATCGATCCGCTGGTGGCGGTGATGATCTCGGTGTGCATTCTTGGGGAGGAACTGACCCCCATGCAGGCACTGGGCGGTGCACTGATCCTGGGATTCACCCTCTGGAATGAGATAACTCCCAAAAAGAGAGAGAAAGAGGAGAAAATATGATCTATGTCATTTCGGATCTTCACGGATATCCGCATGAAAGATTCATGAGGCTGCTGGAGGAGGCGGGCTTCTCGGACCGGGATTTTTTGTACATACTGGGAGACGTGGTGGACAGGAACGGCGACGGTGGAGTGGAGACTCTCAGGTGGCTCCTGTATCAGGATAACGTGCAGCTGATCCTGGGAAACCACGAGGCGATGCTATTAAGCTGCTCCTTCGTCTTTGACGAGATCCGGGAGGACCTGGAGGAGACCCTCACGGCAGAGAAGATCGGGATACTCCAGACTTATGGTACCAAAGGAGGAGATGTTACCCTGAAGGCTATGAGGAAACTGAACCAGGAGGACCGTCAGGACATACTGGATTACCTGAGAGACTGCTCCCTCTACGGGGAGCTGTCCGTGGGGGGCAAAAGATTCATCCTGGTGCATTCCGGCCTGGGCAATTTCTCGGAGGATAAAGATCTGGAGGATTACACTATCGAGGAGCTCATCTGGACCTGGCCGAAGATCACGGATGAGTATTACAGAGATGCCATGACTGTATTCGGCCATACTCCCACCATGGCTTTCGGGGAGGACTACAGAGACAGTATCGTACGCACAGCGACGTGGATGGATATAGACATGGGCGCGGGCTTCGGCAGGGAGCCTGTGCTGCTCAGGCTGGATGACATGAAGGAATTCAGACTGACACAGGAAATACAGGTCAGGGAGGCAAATGCATGGACATGATACAGGCTATCCGCGAAAGACATTCAGTAAGAAATTATGCGGACAAAAAAATAGAATCAGAAAAGACCGAGGCCCTCATGGCGAAGATTCATGAAGTGAACGAAGAAGGGAATCTTCACCTTCAGTTCCTGGAGGATGCAGGCAAGACCTTCAGCAGGCTTCTGAGCAAGGCCATGGGACTGGGCACTGCCCCCAGCGTCATTGCCTGCGTGGGTCCCGATGACGAGACTCTTGAAGAACGTGTGGGATACTACGGGGAGCAGGTGGTGCTTCTGGCGCAGCAGCTGGGCCTCAACACCTGCTGGGCAGGCACATACAGCAAGAATAATGTGCCCGCAGAGGTCGCGCCCGGTGAACGCCTGATCATAGTCATAGCCATAGGCTACGGCAAGACTCAGGGATCCCCCAGGAAAAGCAAGACTCCGGAGCAGGTTGTTCCGGAAATCGACGGGAAGCCGGAGTGGTTCAGATTCGGAGTGGAGATGGCGCTTCTTGCCCCAACAGCTATAAATCAGCAGAGATTCCAGATCGGTCTCTCAGAGGACGGAACAGTGACCTTCACCGACAAGGGCGGGGTCTTCAGCAAGGTGGATCTGGGAATCGTCAGATGTCATTTTGAGGCCGGAGCAGCCTACATAAGGGCACTGGAAAAATAAAGGACGGAAAAGCCCGAAATACTTGTTTTTCGGGCTTGATTTTATATATCGCCGGTGATATATTCAAGGTGACAAGTGGATATCATCCATGTTCCGCAAGAGTGCTTATTGCGGTGAAAATGGAACCGGGTGTGAATCCCGGGCGGTCCCGCCACTGTGATGACGTTGTCCGGACACTATGCCATTGAGGTAAACCTTGAGAAGGCGTCCGGGCTTGATAGTCTGAGCCAGGAGACATGCATGGATGGGAGATCAGACTGTGTCGGTGAAACACGGATGGATCATAATATTTCTCCTAAACAGCGAAAACGGGCTGCGGAAGTTGATGCCGCAGCATATTTTTTTGCGAACGCTTTTCATCCCGCGGAGGGGAGAGGGGTCTCCCTTCCGCGATCCATCCCAATCAGCCCTTCATGATAACGTGAGAGGGTCTTTTTTATAGGTGAGACCCGGGCAGGAAGTTGATTTACAAAGCCCGGTCTGCTATATTCTTTATAGAAAAGAATTGGAGGCGGCAAAATGAGCGAAAGAACCATAACCACTGAGAACTACAAGTTTTTCCAGCACAAGGAGTGCGAATTCTTCCCCTGCCATGAGACCAGTCATCCGGAGGACTTCAACTGCCTGTTCTGCTACTGCCCGCTCTACGCTCTGGGAGACAGCTGCGGAGGCAATTTCAAGTACACCGAAGGCGGATTCAAGGACTGCTCCGGCTGTATGCTGCCCCATGTCAGAAAGAATTATGCTTACGTCATCGGCAAGTACGCCGAGATCCTGGAGGTGGTCAGAAAGAACACCTCAGAAAAGGAGGATTGAACTTGGAAATAGAATTCAAATATCAGGCCACAATTGACCAGGGGTCACAGCTTATAGGTGACCTGAGCAGGAAATACGGCGCGGATATCAGACTCATCCCCATGGACGCAGTCTACTACGACACTGAGGACAGGGCGCTGAGGGACATCCACGTGGTCTACAGGATAAGGACCGCGGGGGAACAGACTGTTCTGACC
>JAEEOX010000002.1 GCA_016284485.1 Bacillota bacterium
TTTGCTTTAACGCACTAAAACTTCTCGGGGTTTTTTGCGTTTTTTTGTGGTGATCAACAAAGCTTCCCCTGTTTCTCATTTCCATGAAACGGATAATTGCAACAAAAAACCCGGATCCGACCCATTGGGCTCTCCGGGCATATATGTCGCATATATTCGGTCAATAATCGGTCAGACCCTGCCTTTGCGCAGCATTCATCTTCGCCTCTTCGCGGCGTGACTTACGCCGGGCGATCCTCTCATCCCTGGCCTTCTCCCTTGGAAAACTCCGGTAATACCCTTCAAGGCCCAGGATATATATGAGCTTGGCTCGGTTGCGCTTCACCCGGATCCTGACTCTGATGGTCAGAAGCACGCCAAAATACAGGAACAGGATCGGTGTCCATAATACTCCCAGCATATCTGCCTCCCCGATAATGATGAGGGCGGGGATCAGCGACAAAGAGAAGCTCAAATAGAGCAGCACGAGCCGGATCGTGGACGGAAGTGTTTCGATATCGATCTTGAAAATGTTAAATCTCCCTTTCATGGCCTAACCTCTACTCGTCTTTTCCTATCCTCAGGCAGCAGCGCAAAAGATGGGGATTCTCTTCAGTTCCGATGTTCCTCAGTTCCAGCGCCTTTTCCTGACACTTGTCCTGAGCGTAGCGGCATCTTCCGTAGAAAGCGCACATCTCCTGGTCACGCTTGAGCGGTCTCACCTCGTTGACCGTTATCTTGTCGGTATCGGTCTTTTTCTTGTCGGTGAGTATGCTTTCGAAGAGCATCCTCGTGTAGGGGTGCATGGGATTGTCGTAAAGTTCGTTTACGTCAGCCATCTCCACCACACGGCCCAGATACATCACCACCACCCTGTTGCACAGGTGACGCACGATGTTCAGATCATGGGATATGAGGAGGATCGTGAGCCCCTTCTCCTTATGGAGCTTCACGAGAAGCTTCAGTATCTGACTCTGTACTGTTACGGCCAGAGCGGATACGGGCTAGTCGGCTATGATGAACTTCTCTCCCCTCATGAGGGCCAGTCCTATGGCTATCCTCTGTCTCTGGCCTCCCGAAAGTTCTCTGGCATACCTTCCCGCGAAGCTTTCGTCAAGTCCGATGTCCAGGAGCACCTCATTTACCTGTCTCCTGCGCTCAGCCTTGTCCTTGATACCTGCAAGTTTCAGAGGCTCTTCCAGGATCTTGCCTATCTTCATGGCGGGGTTCAGCGAGCTGAAGGGGTCCTGGAAAACCATCTGGGGCCTTGTGCCTCCCAGATCCATGACGCCCTCTATATCCGTGTTCAGTCCCGTGAGCGCCTTGGCAACTGTTGTCTTGCCGCAGCCGGACTCCCCTACCAGACCGAAGATCTCTCCTTTATATATGTCGAAGCTGAGATCCTTCACGTAGACCATGCGGTCCTTTCTGGATGTGAAGATCTTGCCTGCGGTCCTGTAGTAGATGTTCAGATCCTTCACGTGGATCAGCGGATCTTTTGAGACATTCTCAGAGAGCTGCTCGGGTATGGACGCCACCAGTTTCTTGGTATAGGCGTGCTCAGGAGAGTACATGACCTTCTCCACGCTGCCCTGCTCCACTATGGTGCCGTGATACATTACGATGACCCTCTGGCATATCTCCTTGATGACGTTCAGGTCGTGGGAGATGAAGAGTATGGAGCATCCCTTCTCGCGGTGTATCTTCTTGAGGAGAGCCAGGATCTGAGCCTGGACCGTTACGTCCAGAGCAGTTGTTGGCTCGTCGCATATGATGAGGTCGGGCTGGTTGATGATGGCCATGGCTATCATTACCCTCTGGCGCATGCCTCCGGAAAGCTGGTGGGGATATGATCTCATCAGCTCCTCGGGTTTTTTGAGGCCAACGCTTGTAAGGGCTTCCGCCACTCTGGCGTCTATCTCATCATCGCTGAATTTGGTATGAAGCTTCAGCACCTCGCCCACCTGATCTCCGATCCTCATGACGGGATTCAGCGAGGTCATGGGCTCCTGGAATACCATGGACATGTCGTCGCCCTGGATCTTCCTGCGGTCGTCCCTGTCCATATTGAGGATGTCAGTGCCCCTCAGCCTGACCTGTCCGTCCATTATGACGGCGTCCTTGTTCAAAAGACCCATGATGGACAGTGCGGTCATAGACTTGCCTGAACCGGATTCGCCAACGATGCCTACGATCTCGCCCTCGTTGATGTCGAAGTTGATGTGGTCTACCACTGTGTGGATGCCGTCTTTTTCTGAAGGGAAGCCTACGGTAAGGTCCCTGACCTCGATCAAGGTCTTTTGTTCCATGCCGTTACCTCCTACGATTCCGTCATCTTCCTGAGGCCTTCAGAGATAAGGCTGAAGCCCAGGATTATCAGCACTATGACCACGCCGGGCCAGATGGCGTACCAGGGTGCGTTGAACACATAGCCCTGGGCCTCTGAAAGCATCCTGCCCAGACTGGGCTCAGGCGGCTGTACGCCCAGACCCAGATAGCTCATGCTGGCCTCCGCCAGCACGGCGTTATTGAAACCTATGGCAGCTGTAGTAAGCATGCTCACGGTCAAATTCGGAAGTATATGAACGAAGATGATCCTCAGGTTCCCCGCCCCCAGCACCTTGGCGCTCTTGACGAATTCCTGCTCCTTGTAACGGATCACTTCACTCCTCACCATCCTGACGAAGCTGGGGATGAACAGTATGCCCAGTGCCAGAACGATGTTGTACTTGCCCTTCCCTATGACACTGATAAAGATCAGTACCAGAAGAACGCTGGGGAAGGACAGAAGTATGTCGTTGAGTCTCATGATCACCCTGTCCAGCCTGCCGCCGTAGAATCCGGTGAGCGCACCGAAGATCACGCCGAACACGCAGCCTATGGCAACTGTGAGTACTGCCACCAGGAAGGTGGTCCCGCAGCCGTTCATGACGCGGCTGAGAATATCCCTGCCCAGATTGTCGCATCCCATGAGATGGGCCATGCTGGGCGCGGCGTTCTTGAGTGCCACGTTGGTCTCGGTGATGCTGTAAGGTGTCCAGAACTGGCCTATCAGGGCGAACAGCAGCAGGGCTCCGGTGAGCACGAGACCGATGATCAAACTGTAATTGTATTTTTTCATCTGTCTCTCCTATGATGTTCTGATCCTGGGATCAGCCAGCTGGTAAATGATGTCAACTATGAAGTTGATCACAACAACTACGGCGGTTATGTATAGCACTGAGGCCTGAACCACCGGAAAGTCTCTGTTTGATATTGAGGTGATGAGAAGTCTACCCATGCCGGGTATGTTGAATACCTGCTCGATGACCAGACTGCCCGTCAGGATCTCCGCCACTACCATGGCGACGAAGGTGATGACCGGAATAAGAGCGTTTCTCAGGACGTGACCGTAGAGCACCTGATTCTCATCGTTTCCCTTGCTGTAGGCGGTGCGCACGTAGTCCTTGTTTATCTCGCTCAGGACTGAGTTCCTCACGAATTTGACCACCATGGCGATCTTTGGTATGGCAACGGCTATGGCCGGGAATATCAGATATCCGATGCAGCCCCAAAAGTCCTTGTCCGGGCTGACGTATCCGCCTACCTGGAACCACTTGAGGCCTATTCCGAAGATGACCGTCAGGATGATGCCCAGGAAGAAGGAGGGTATGGCCATGGTGACCTGTGTGGTGGTGTTGATGGCAACGTCAGGCCACTTCCCGGAGAACTTGGCTGAAAGCATGCCCAGAGGCAGGGATATAATAATGATGATCAGCATGGACATCACTGCCAGGATTATGGTGACGGGAAGTCTGGTGGCCAGAAGGTCGCTTACTGTCATTCTGGTGTAATTAAAAGACTGTCCGAAATCTCCCTGGAGGGCATGGATAGCCCAGTCGGCGTACCTTTCCAGTATGGGCTTGTCCAGCCCGTACTGTTCCTGCAGCTCCGCGATGGCCTCCGGTGAAGCGTCGATGCCCAGCTTGGACATGGCGGCGTCTCCGGGGATCACGCTGAAAGCCGTGAACGTCAAAACAGAGATAACGAACAGTGTTATCACAAGAGTAATGAACTTTTTAAGGACGTATTTCATTTACTGTCTCATAAAATCACCTGCAGATCCGCGGGACCCGCGCATCTGCAGGTATGGTTCGGATTTTTTGCGCCTTTACTGAGCAGGCTTGATGAGTGAGAAGTCAACAGCCGATACGGGATAAGGCGTATAACCTGTAAAGTCTGCGCTTACGGCTACGAAGTCGGCGTGGTCTTCGATGAAGACGGATGCGCCGTTCTCAGCAAGGATCTGCTGAAGCTTACCGTAAAGCTCGTACTTCTCTTCGTGGTCGATGGTAGCCACTGCCTGATCATAGGTTGCGTCGTATTCAGCGTCGTTGAAGTTGGTCATGTCGTTGGAAGACGTTGAATAGTAACGGACGTACCAGGTGGCAGGTGAAAGTGAGCTGATGTCGAAACCGATCACCGTTGCCTGA
>JAEEOX010000095.1 GCA_016284485.1 Bacillota bacterium
GGCTGGCACCGGTCCAGGTAAGGCTTCTCACTGTCAACGAGGAAGTCATTCCCTACGCTGAAGAAGTCTTCAAAAAACTGGAAGACGCAGGCCTCAGAGTCAAGCTTGACAAGAGAAACGAAAAGATCGGCTACAAGCTGAGAGAAGCCCGCAGCTTAAGAGACAGCTACATCTGCATCATCGGAGAGAAAGAGAAGGAAGCAGGAGCGGTCACGGTGCGCTGCAACAAGATCAAGGATGAGATCGGAACCCTGTCTGTTGAAGAGTTCATGAAGGCGATCCTTGAAGAGAACAGCCAGCGCATGGTGGGCTCATATTTTGCGAAATAAAAAGCAATAAATGAACATTTGAAATGTTGACGAAGGCAGACCTATGTATTAAAATAAATACATAGGTTTGTTTTATTATTCATTTCATACAATAGAGACAGACCTAAATACACCGGGCGGATGCCCGGGAGGAAGAAAGGAATCATCATGCAAGCTTTTAACGATTTTTTGGTGAAGATCGACGATTTCGTATGGGGCCCGTTCATGCTCATCATACTCGTCGGTACTGGAATCTATCTGACATTCAGATGCGGATTCCTGTCATGGCGTACATTGGGATATGCCATCAAATCAACCTTATCCAAGGAAGCCAGGAAGACAGAAGGTGAAGGAGACGTTTCTCCCTTCGCAGCTCTGTGTACAGCTCTGGCAGCCACCATCGGTACCGGAAACATCGCGGGAGTTGCCTCGGCTCTGGCCACAGGAGGCCCCGGAGCGCTGGTATGGATGTGGATATCCGCTGCTTTCGGACTTACCTCCAAGTTCACAGAGTGCGCACTGGCTCTCCGTTATCGTACCACCAACGATAAGGGCGAGATGCTGGGAGGCCCCATGGTGACCATGGAGAGAGGAATCCCCGCAGTATACGGAGAGAAGGCTAAAGGCTTCGGACGTGTTCTGGCCATCCTCTTCGCATTCTTCGCTGTAGTTGCATCCTTCGGTATCGGCAACCTTACCCAGGGCAACTCAATCGCATCCGCATTCAATAACGTATCAGGCGTCAGCACCTATGCAGTTGCTGCCGTAGTATTCATCCTCACGCTGGTAGTAGTTATCGGAGGAATCCAGTCCATTTCCAGGGTATCATCCATGGTGGTTCCTGTAATGGCCATCCTGTACTTCGTATCAGCTCTCATCGTTATCTTCATGCACATCGACAGACTTCCTGCCGCCATCGTAGACATGTTCAGAATGGCGTTCTCAGTCCAGGCTGTGGGCGGCGGTATCGCAGGATCCGTCGTGGCAGGAATGATGCAGGCCATGAGAAAGGGTGTTGCAAGAGGATGCTTCTCCAATGAGGCCGGTATGGGCTCCGCCGCTATCGCAGCCGCAGCCACCACTTCAAAGGATTACATCAAGCAGGGCTACATCTCCATGACCGGTACATTCTGGGATACCTTCATCGTATGCTCCGTGACCGGACTTTCCATCCTCACATCCGGAGCCATGGACAAGGTAGTGGTCAACGGCGAGACAGTACTTCAGGGCGCACCGCTCACCATCGAGGCATTCCGTATCAGCTTAGGCGAGGCGGGAGCCTGGATCGTAGCCATCTCCCTTGCACTGTTCGCATTCTCCACCATCCTCGGCTGGGAATACTATGGTGAGAAAGCTCTTGAGTATCTGACCAGAAGCACCCAGGTCACACTGGCATACAGGATCCTGTTCTCCGCAGTGGCATTCATCGGCTGCATCACAGCGTTCGATATCGCATGGAACATCTCCGACATCTTCAACGCTCTGATGATCATCCCCAACGCCATCTGCATGGTGCTCATGGCAGGACCGCTCGTCAAGGATATGAAAGAGTTCGACAAGAAGCGTAAACTTCCGGTTCACGAGTAATGTGAGATCAGGAAACATAAACATCAGGCCGGGCGGCAGCGCCCGGCCTGTTTTTTTGCTGTTTTCGGGCATTTTGGCGCAAAATATTCTTGCATATTTCGGGCCGATATAGTATAGTGATAAGGCTTGTGGGACCGATGAAGTCTCGCGGGCGGAAAGATATTTTACACACGGACCGTGAATGGTTACCGCGATTCCCTGACATAAGGGCGGTCTGAGCCGTGCGGATTGATACGGCCCGTGGAAGGAACAAACCAGGAGGTAAAAAATGGCAGTAGTTTCAATGAAACAGTTACTGGAAGCCGGTGTCCACTTCGGACATCAGACAAGAAAATGGAACCCCAAGATGGCTCCGTACATCTTCACCGAGAGAAACGGCATCTACATCATCGACCTGCAGAAGACCGTTAACAAGCTCAACGAAGCATACGACGCCATGAGGAGATTCGCAGAAGACGGTAAGCCGATCCTTTTCGTAGGCACCAAGAAGCAGGCTCAGCAGGCAGTCAAGGACGAGGCTGAGAGATGCGGACAGTATTTCGTAGCTGAGAGATGGCTGGGCGGAATGCTCACCAACCACAAGACCATCTCCAAGAGGATCGACAAGCTCAATGAGATCGAGAGAATGGCTGAGGACGGAACTTTCGAGAAGCTTTCCAAGAAGGAAGTTCTGAAGCTGAAGGCTGAAGCTGAGAAACTCGAGAAGTATCTCGGCGGAATCAGAGACATGAAGGGAATGCCCGGAGCTCTGTTCATCATCGACCCCAAGAAGGAAAGAATCGCCGTTAAGGAAGCAAGGATCCTCGGAATTCCCATCATCGGTATCGTTGATACCAACTGCGACCCGGACGACGTTGATTACGTCATCCCCGCAAACGACGACGCTATCCGTGCAGTGAAGCTCATCACAAGCAGAATGGCTGACGCCGTTATCGAGGCTAACCAGGGCGAGAGCTTTGCTCCCGCTGAGGAAGCACCCGCTGAGGCTGAGGAAGCCGAAGAGGAAGTTGTTGCTGAAGCAGACGCTGAGTCTGAGAATTAATTTTCCGGAGGTATAGAAATGGCTGTTACAGCATCAATGGTAAAAGAGTTAAGAGAGAGAACCGGAGCCGGCATGATGGACTGCAAGAACGCTCTTGTAGAGACCGACGGCGACATGGATCAGGCTATTGAACTCCTCAGAGAAAAAGGACTTGCCAAGGCTGCCAAGAAGGCAGGCAGGATCGCTGCAATGGGTCTCGTAAGGACCGCCATCGCAGAGGACGGCAAGACAGCTGCAGTCGTTGAGGTCAACTCCGAGACAGACTTCGTAGCCAAGAACGAAGAGTTCATCTCCTTCGTAGAGGGACTTGCAGATCTGGCTCTCGAAGCTGAGACAGATGACATCGAAGCCTTCAAGCAGATGGCTTACGAAGGATCCACAGTTCAGGACGTTCTTACCGCTAAGATCGCAAAGATCGGTGAGAACATGTCCGTAAGAAGGATCGATAAGGTCTCCGGAGAAGTTCTGGCTTCATACATTCACGGCGGCGGAACCATCGGCGTTATCGTTGCTGCTGAAGGAGCAGACAGTGATGCCAACAAGGTTGCCCTTAAGAACATTGCAATGCAGGTCGCAGCAATGAACCCGCAGTATGTTTCCAGAGATGAGATCTCTGAAGAGGAGCTTGCTAACCTTGGAAAGATCACTCTCGAGAGCGCACTGAACGACCCGTTCACACTTCCCAAGCCGATCCTGAACGGCCTTCTTGACAAGGCTGCAGCCGGCGTATGGGGCGAAGAAGATACTGCTATTCTGGCAGAAAAGAGAGCAGACAAGGAGTTCAACTTCAACTATCTGCCCAACTTCCTTACAGAAGAAGCCAAGGCTAAGCTTGCAGCTCTCGCAGTTGCAGCCAAGGCTGAGATCTCTGACAACAAGATCTTCAAGGGTCTGGTTGACGGACGTATCGCCAAGCAGCTGAAAGAGATCTGCCTGCTCGATCAGGTCTATGTAAGAGCTGAGGACGGCAAGCAGACAGTAGGTCAGTATCTGAAGTCCGTTGACAACGGTCTGAAGCTCAAGAGAGTCGTCAGATTCGAAGTCGGCGAAGGCATCGAGAAGAAGCAGGAAAACTTTGCTGACGAAGTCGCAAAGCAGATGGGACTGTAATCCGGTAATAACTGCAAAACAAATTACTCCCGTGAACCGAAGAGGGCACGGGAGTTTTTTGTATATGAAACAGGGTGAAATTGGGCCTGCGTCACTACAAGGGAGTTTGAAAATGATTTGATACTTTGATATACTACCTACTGGAAAACCGAGAGATAGGTGAGAGGATAGTTGAAGAATGGGAGAGCAAAAGAATGAAAAAGAGTTTTCTGATCATACTGTTGGTGTTTGCACTTGTGATCACTTTCTCATGTCCATGGTACGGGACTGACGCGTTTGCTGATGACAGTGTTGAAGGCCTTGAAGCTGAAGAGTC
>JAEEOX010000013.1 GCA_016284485.1 Bacillota bacterium
CACTGCTGCCTCCCGTAGGAGTTTGGACCGTGTCTCAGTTCCAATGTGGCCGATCACCCTCTCAGGTCGGCTACTGATCGTTGACTTGGTGGGCCGTTACCTCACCAACTATCTAATCAGACGCAGGCCCATCCCTTACCGATAAATCTTTGACCTTGGGAAGATGTCATCTCAAGGTGTCATCAGGTTTTAATCATCGTTTCCAATGGCTATCCCTGTGTAAGGGGCAGGTTGCCTACGCGTTACTCACCCGTCCGCCGCTTTCCACACCGTCTATCAACCGAAGCATCAATCAGGTGTATCTCGCTCGACTTGCATGTGTTAGGCACGCCGCCAGCGTTCATCCTGAGCCAGGATCAAACTCTTAATTAAATGTTTATCTAAACCTTTCGGCTTAAATTCGAGTTTTCACTCAAGACTTAGGAACGCTTGCGCATTCATTAATTCGTTTTCAGAATTATCGTCTTTTTTTAGAAATTGTCGGAAACTATCGCATAATCTTGACAGATTAGTTTGATTGTTTCATATACTTACAAAATTCTTACACTATGAAGTTTTCAAGGTTCAGACACGCCTTAGCGCGGCTGTCTTTTCGCGACAGCTTTTACAGATTACCACCCTTCTCTCTTAATGTCAAGGGGAATTTTTAAAAAATTTCAACTTTTTTTCGAGGGCATTTTTACGGCCGGATCAGGTGTGTTTCCCGCAGCTTCCCGGCAGGTGTATTTTGTGCCATTTCACAACATTGCGCGCACATTATTATATATAGGAAAAGAAAGTTCCAAAACCCCCTCCTAAAACGCTCAATTTTATTGACAAAAATGGGTCTAACCGATATAATATTTATTGCGCAAAAGCGCAAATCTTTATTTACATTTCTTATTTAATTAAGGAGGACTTATTATGGGTAAAAAAATCCCCGGGTGGCAAGTAGCCTTAGTCTTCATCGTCATGATCGTACTCCTTTATTGGGGCGTTATGGTCGACCTTGATGCTGGTGAAGGTCACGTAGTATTACTCTTTGCTTGTGCATTCGCATCCATCATTGCGATCGCGAACGGCTACAAGTGGGCTTACCTTGAACAGGGAATCCTGGCTGCTATCAACAGAACGATGCAGGCTATCCTCATCCTTGCTGTTGTAGGTTTGATGCTTGGTTCCTGGGTCTCCGGTGGTGTTGTTCCTTCCATGATGTTTTATGGAATCAAGATCATCAGCCCGAAGATCTTCCTGTTCACGACCTGCATCCTCTGCTCCATCGTATCCCTTGCTACAGGATCATCCTGGTCCACAGCAGGATCCATGGGCGCAGCTCTTATGGGCGTAGGAATCGCACTTGGATTCCCCGCACCCATGACAGCCGGTGCTGTTGTATCCGGAGCTTACTTCGGAGACAAGATGTCCCCGCTTTCCGATACCACTAACCTGGCTCCCGCTGTTGCAGGCGACACGCTGTTTGAGCACATCAGACACATGATCTACACTGTAACCCCGTCCCTGATAATCGCTCTTGTCGTTTATCTGGTACTCGGCTTCACACACAGTGGTGGAACTGCTGACGAGGCCCTCATTCAGGACATCCTCGACTTCATTTCCGGCAACTTCAAGGTAGGTATCCTTTACCTGCTCCCGCCCGTATTCGTAATCGTTGCAGTAGCTCTCAAGCTTCCTGCAATTCCTTCCCTTATCGGCGGCGTCGTTCTCGGTATCCCCTTCATGGCTACTCAGAATTCCGAGACTCTGGTACACGTTCCTTCCATCCTCAACTATGGTGTTGAGACAGAGGTTCCTGAAGAACTCCTTGAAGGCGACAACAGCCTGATCTGGGAGAAGCTCGGATCACTTCTTTCCACCGGTGGTATGCAGGGAATGATGTGGACCATCTCCCTCATCATGTGCGCAATGTGCTTCGGCGGTGTCGTTGACTGCACAGGCATGATGGCAACTCTTGCAGGCTGGATCCTTAAGATCTTCGGAAAGTCCAGAGGCGGTGTTGTTACAGCTACTATCGTTATGTGCATCGTTGTTAACGCACTTTGCTCTGACCAGTATCTGGCAATCATTCTTCCCGGAAGAATGTTCAAGGAATCCTTCGAGGATCTCCACTTACACCCGAAGAACCTGTCAAGATGCTTAGAGGACTCCGGTACTCTTACATCCAACTTCTTCCCGTGGAACACCTGCGGTGCTACGATGAGAAACTTCTTACAGGTAGACTCCAGCTACATCCCCTATGCAATCCTTAACTGGATCAACCCGCTGATCTCCATCTTCTACGGCTGGACCGGCATCACAATGGAAAAGATGTCCGACGAAATGTACGAGAAGATCCTTGAGCAGAGAGAGGCTGACAAGAAGGCTGCTTTAGAGGCTATGGAAGCTTAATCTGATCTTAGGATCGGGTAATCATCCGAATTAAATCAACAAAAGAGACCCGCTCCCGTGAGCGGGTCTTTTATTGCAAAACATCCCGTCCGGATCCGTCTCTTCTTCCACGGGCTCCTGTTTTGTGATAAAATCATGGGTGTAAACTTTTGCTCGATTCAAAACGGTAATACTGAGATGAAAAAGACTGAACTGCTGGCCCCAGCCGGAGGGCTGAGACAATACAAGGCGGCTGTTGCCGCAGGCGCAGACGCCATATACCTGGGCGGGAGTATGTTCAACGCCCGCATGAGCGCGGACAACTTCACCCTGCCCGAGCTTGAAGACGTCATGGACTACGGTCACATGAGAAACGTCAAGACCTATGTAACTCTCAACACCCTGCTGTCAGACAGTGAGATATCCGATGCGGTGAAGTACGCCCGTGAGCTGTACAAGATCGGCGCGGACGCTTTCATAATCCAGGATCTTGGCCTCGGAAAGGCCATAAGGGACGCTCTTCCGGACATGCCCATCCATCTTTCCACCCAGGCCACCATCTACAACAGGGAGGGCGCAGCCGCCGCCAGGGAACTGGGCTACTCCAGGGTGGTGCTGGCCAGAGAACTGGGACTCGAGGAGATCAGGGAATGCTCCCAGGTCAACGAGACCGAGGTCTTCATCCACGGGGCTCTCTGCATGTGCTATTCCGGCCAGTGCCAGCTCTCAAGGTATATCGGAGGCCGTTCCGGAAACCGCGGCATGTGCGCCCAGCCCTGCAGGCTGCCATACGTCTACAGGGACCTTCAGGGACACATCCTGGGCAACACCCATCCCCTGTCTCCCAAGGACCTCAGCCTCATAGGAAGCATCGGGGAACTCATGGATGCAGGCGTTTCCTCTTTCAAGATCGAAGGCCGCATGCGCTCCCCGGAATACGTGGCCCTCACGGTAAGCATGTACCGCAAATACATTGATCAGTACGCTGCCAAGGGAAGCTGCGAACTGTCGGAAGAGGATCTCTCCGATCTCCTTCAGATATTCAACCGCAACGGGTTCACCGAGGGCTACATAAACGCCGACCCGGGAGAAAGCCTCATGTCAGGGGATTCCTCCAAGAACACCGGCATTCCGTCCGGACGCGTCGCAAAAGACTCAGACGGCCCCTACGCCATCATAAAGCCCACCCAGGAGATCATCATGCACGACGTGCTGGAGATCAAGGGCGACGAGGGATCATCCTTCAAGGTCACATATCTGGAGGACCTTTCCGACGGAACAGTCAAGGTGGGAGACATCAAAAAACCGGTGCACAAAGGCCAGGAGATATATCGTCTGGTGTCCGAAAAGCTTCTCGCCAAAGCCTCCGGCATCATCGACGGCCGGGACAGGAAGGCTCCCGTCGACATGTTCATCATGGTCATGGAGGGAGAGCCCGTCAGACTGGACGTCAAAGACGCAGAGGCCGGTCTCTCAGTGACCGTGACCGACCCCGACGTGATCGCTCTCACCGCACAGAAGGCGGCTGTCACCGAGGATGCCCTCCTTAAGCAGCTGCAGAAGACCGGGAACACTCCTTTCTGCCTCCGCCATTTCAAGGCAGTCATAAACGGCGACGTATTCGTTCCCGTGTCCGCCTTGAACAAACTGAGACGTCAGGCCCTGGATGAGCTGGAGTCTCTCAAGACCGGATCCCGCAAGCGGGATGAGCCTGCAGCCCCCGCCCCTCAGGGGCCACCGGAACTGACACTGTACAGGACCGTTGACGAGGTACCTGAGACCTGCGACATGCTGCCCTATGTTTCCAGGGGCAGCTTCGACATCTGGCTCAGGGCCAACGCCGACAGCTACGCCGATTCACTCCGGAAGCTGAACGCATGCGCCATGGTCAACAGCATAGGCCACATACTGATGCTCCGTGGCAGAGAGATCAGACTCATAGGCGGACCAGCCCTGAACGTCACGAACCACAAGACTCTGGAAGCCCTTACAGAACTGGGGATGGAACCGGTCTCAGTCACCTCCCCTGAGCTTCTGGATAAGTCAGAGATGGCTGGAGTGCCGCTGATGGTAACAGAGCACGAAATGATCCCCGGCACCCTCACCGACCGGAAAGGCGCAGAGTTCCGGGTGGAGTTCGACCCCGTGGTCCACAAAACATACATTTACGCCAACGAATAAATGCAAAACAAAACTTCCGGTCCCTATGGACCGGAAGTTTTTATTTGTCCTTATAAAGCCTATTTGTTCACGATGACCG
>JAEEOX010000096.1 GCA_016284485.1 Bacillota bacterium
CGGTCGGTATTTTTATGTCTGTAATGCCTTCGGCATTCGTATCTTTTGTCTGCTTGGCGGTCGCTAAGTACCGGCGCTGCGGAAGCCTCCTCAGGGTATGCAGGCGGCTATTTGCTTTTGGGATGGGGATTATTATCTATCGGCGCTGCGGAAGCCTCCTCAGGGTATGCAGGCGGCTCTTTTGTTTTTTGGAACAAGGCAGGGTAGGGCGGTTTTGTTGTAATAATGTGGACAGTACTTCCGCTGAAATGGTATAATCCAGGTGACAGACAGAAATGTCTCTTTTTGGCGTACAAAAAGCATTTACCCCAAGTGATATGTATCGGACGGGAGTGGCTTGAGAAGCTCTTGCCGGTGAAGAGGGAAATACCATGAAAAAGGAATTTGATGTTTTCAAGAAAACCGCTTTGATCCTGCTGATCCTGGCCATGATCATGAGTTTTAGTGTGACGGGCATCCAGGGGCAGGTCTACGCGGACGATGCGGAGGATGCTCCCACACCGGGACTTAGGTCGGTGAACCCCGCGCCTGAACTGATCGCGGGGACAGCAACGGCCGCAGCGAAGGAAGTGGAAGACACACCTGAGAGGCAGGGCATCCTCAGAAATCCTCCTCCCATCTGGGGGCTGGACTTCGAGACCTACACTGCCGACAGCTACCCGCTCCAGGTGGTGAACGGCCCGCTGAACGTCTACGTTCCGACCAAGGGACAGACATATGTTGCGCTTAAACTGAAGAACACTTCTTCAGAGACAGTCACGGCTGCGGCCTGGGGAGGATCTTCCTACGTGGTGCTCAGCGAAGACCCATACGAGGCCTTTACCCCTTATACCGTAAACGATGAGGATGCTCTTGAGGAGCACCAGGTCACCGGAGCCACGGAAACGGAACGTGAATCCGAGAGGGGCTGGTATGAGGGTCATGATATCGCCCCGGGTGCCACTGCCACGTTCTGGCTCGGCGTGTCTACCAGACCGAACAAGTACTCGGATCCTGTCTATACGGCAGGAACCTACAATGATTACATCAGGATCGGCGCTATAGAGCAGTATTATGACTTCATCTACGAGGATGGGTGGACCACTGTCACCAAGCGCAGGGAGATAACAGATATCTACACCGAGAAGATTCCCATCACATTGACCGTCTACGATCCCGAGGTGACGGCTGCGGTGGGAGATTACAATCAGTCCAACTACACAGTCACACCCAGGAATACCATAGATATTGGTACCATCGATCTGTCTCAGATGGACGGCACATGGGAGAACGGCCATAAGTCCGTGAAAATCGGCGTAAAGAACACATCCACAGCGGTGGATCCTCACACCGGATCTGTACCGGACCTGATCTATATGTCGGACGTGGTAAACACCGGCGGTTTGGTTCATCATTCCTATGGTACCACCGCAGGGTTCTCCCAGACATCGAGTCAGAGCAATATTCAGTATTCCATAGGTCCTGGTGCCATCGGTGAGGTTGGCATCTGGCTCAACTACTTCTACATGATAGAAGGAACATATACCGGAGAAGTCAGGCTGAACACCACACCTGCCAGGGTGACCGTGAACGACGGTGCAGTGGATAACGATCCCGATCGAGGAATCGTTACCATTCCAATCACCGTGAAACTTACAGGAACAAACCCCAACCTGCCTCCGGCGGTAACTGGTCTTACGGCCACACCTGGAAACAGCATGGTGGAGCTTAACTGGAACCAGCTGGATCTGGAAGATTCAGTCTACTATCAGGTGTACAGAAGAGACGGCGCGGAGACCGTGACCAACTGGAAAGATCTGGACTATACGCTCTATGAGTATGTGGGGCGGATCCACTCCAGAGAGGGCACAAAGTATGTGGATTCCACCGTGGAGAACGGCAACACATATTCGTACTTTGTGATAGCGTGCTACGCAAACAATACGTACGATCTGGGACCGTACACCGGCTATCCCAGTAATACTGCCAGTGCCACGCCTGACGGTTCTCTTGCCATCAAGCTTTTGGCACCTATACTCTATTCATATGATGAGCCCGGCTACATCGAGCTTGAGTGGAAACTGGACGAGGAGGATCCATTCGTCACCGATCTCAGCGGGAAAGATTTAATTGACCACTTCAACATCTACAGAAACGGCAAACTTTACTATCAGGTTGACCGCGAAACCGTGGTGGAGGACTACTACACCTCGGACTACAAGTGGATCCTGCACGTGGACAGCGAGCCGTACATCAAGTACAACTGGCAGATCTCCTGCGTTGCGGTGGATGGCACGGAAGGTTACTTAAGCGGCATATCCGAGTGCGAGGCGCTTCCGCCAAAGCCGGAGATCGTAAGCCACCAGGTCATCTGGACCGAGGACGGTGATTGGGATGAAAATGACTATGATCATTGGATCCCCAAGGACGGAGGAGACATCCTCAAGATCAATTACGATGTATCTGGATACCCTGCACCTGACCTTATGGACATCTGGAGAGACGGCGTGCAGGTGGCCAGCCACGTGAACTTCGATGACGGATGGGAGGACCACGACACGCTGCCTGAGCATACCTATACGTATACGGCGGTGGGCATCAACTACTATGGGGATAAGACCAAGCCCTACACCTTCACGGTTACCACGCCTAAGCGCGGCAGCCAGGAGGTGATGTACAGATCCGATCAATATGTGGAGTTCCACATAGAGAACGGCACCACACCGACTATCAAGTTCTACAGGTTGCCTGAAAACAGCACTGCCGTATATAGGAACGGTGTTCTCATGCAAAGTTATGAGCCGGCAGATTCATTTACCGAGATATTTTCGGATACGCCCACGGAGGACGGCACCTACGTCTATCATCTGGAGTGGACCTACACCGATACCGGCACGGTGATGAAGAGCAGGGACTATGTTTTTATCCGCGATACCAAACCAACGACGGATTCTGACATACCCAAGGAACCCGGCACGCCGACTCTGACAGCCACCATTTCACAATACAACGTGGTCCTCAACTGGACCCCCGCGAAGACGGGAGGAGAGCCAAAAGGCTTCTACATCTACAGCACAATCGACGGAGAGTACAGGACTACCAACTGGAACACCTTCGGAGAGTGCGACGGTGTTCCGGATGAGGATTATCCGAAATACACCAGAGACAAACTGGTACGTAAGGCACCAAACAGCCGCACTTACACCGACACCCACGTGGCCTGGCAGAATGCCGATCACGAGGCGGAGAACAAATGGTGGATCGTGGCCTACAACGATTACGGCATCAGCGAGCCATCGGAGGTCGTCACATATACAGGTGAATGGAATGAAGAGGAAGGCGGTTACTGGCCGCCCAGCAACTGCGCGGACGAACTGCCCGATGCACCTGTTTTCTCCGACATTTACATGGAGTACGAGGAAAACGACTTCAGCGAGTACGACATCTACGATCCCACCACGCACCAGCTGAACTACGGGTACATCGTGTTTTCATGGGATCCCGCCAAGACCGGCGGAGAGGCAGACTATTTCAGATACAGAGCAGTATTTGATGACTACTCCACCAGCGGAAAGGTCTACGCAGGAACGGGCGATAAGGAAAAACTCTCGATATACATCCCTGACCAATTGGGGAAGGCGATTCCCATTGAACTCTGGGCTGTGAACGGAGCAGGAGAGAGCCAGCACGTTCAAACTACCTACGTTGTGGTTAACGGTCCCAGAATGAGCGTCCGTGACGCTGCGGCCAACATGGTCGAGGTCAAGTGGTGTGCACCTGAAGAGGAAGGCTTCGTAGCCGCCTCATACAGAGTGGAGAGGAAGAACAAATACACCGGCTGGGAGACCGTGGTGGAGACACCGAACTCTCAGATCACCGAAGCGGACGGAATATTTACTTTTGATGATACCGGAGTGGACAAAGGCATCGAGTACACCTATCACGTGGTTGCCGTGGGAACCGACGGCGTGGAGCGCACGTCCATGGATCGGACCGTCACTCCATCAGGACATGAGGGATATCTTGACCCGCCCACAAATTTGACTGCTCACATCGTTGACGGAGACGTCTATCTCACGTGGAACGGCCCGACTAACGGAACTGTGGATCACTATGAGTATCAGATGAAGTATCCGAGCAATCCCGACGAATGGGCGAGTCCATATTACTGGTTCGATGGAGATCTGGAAAGCGCCCTTCTGGAGTCCGGACACTACAACGTGGACGAGCAACACTCCATAAGAATAAGGGCGGTGAACGATGCAGGACCAAGCGACTGGTCCAATGCGACCACATTTAAGATAACATCCGCCCAGCAGGCCGACGTGGAGACAGAGAAGCCACACCCCATACCGCTGACCATTGAGGAGGGGGACTCGCAACTCACCCTCAGGTGGGATAGGGTACCTGCGGGAACCTACGAAGACGAGTATGGCTATCCTAAGGACTATGGCGAAGCCACATACTACAGGATAGAGCGGACCAGAATGGCCGGTTATTATGATGTACTTTCCTGGAATATTTTTGCTGACGTAGGCTCGCATCCCGATGGCAAGTACGAGATAGTGGACACCAACGTCATCAACGGTGAGATGTATCGCTACCAGGTCTATGCATATAATTCGGCGGGTGGATATACCTACGGTTGGAATGTGATGATCGTCTACGGCATACCAAACGGCAAGACCGATGCGGATTACGCGGCCGAGGCCTTCGAGGCTCTGGTGGACGCTCTACCCGATCCAGATGACGTAACCCTGGATGACAAGGAGGCCATCGAGGAAGTCCTTGAGATCTACGAAGGCCTGACAGACAAGGAGAAGGATGCGGTAAGCGACGAAGCAAAAGATAAGCTCCAGGAACTCCTGGATGCCCTGCACGAGCTGGAGGTCATGGAGGAGTACGGCGACCAGATAGCCAACGTGCAGGCCCTGATCGACGCTTTGCCGAATGCTGAGGACGTTGAATTGACTGACGCCCAGCAGATAGCGGAGGCTCTGGAGGCCTACAACAACCTGCCTGCAGAAGCTCAGGAATACGTCGATACGGATAAACTTGACGAAGCTATCGAAGCATTGATGGCCCTCCAGAAAGAATATGAGGATAAGCAGGCCGCAGCGGAGGTTGAGGCGATGATCTACGCTCTTCCGGATCCGGAAGACGTGACCGCAGCGGATGCAGAAGCCATTTATGCGGCCGCGGAGGCATATGAAAACCTGACCGATGATCAGAAAGCCTACGTAAGCGAAGAGGCCCTCGATCTGCTGGATGAGATCCTGGATTCTCTTGAGGAAATACTTCCGGTGGAGGTGGAGAACCTCACGGTGCTTCCGGTGCCCGACCAGTACTGGACGGGACAGGAAATCAGGCCGGAACTTACGGTGCAGAGGGTGAAGAACGGCGAGACCGTCACTCTTGAGCAAGGCACCGATTACACGCTGGCGTATGCCGGTAACGTGGAGATCGGCCAGGCCGCCATAACCCTTACGGGACAGGGCCACTACACCGGAACCATGACCGTGAACTTCAACATCGTTCCCGCGGACCTGAGAGGCTGGGATGGCGTTGCAGCCGCCCAGATCTCGGGCATTGAGGACAAGATGTACAACGGCCAGGTCCAGACCCAGAATCCGGTAGTGACCTTCAGGGGAGTGACCCTTACCGAGGACACCGACTACACGGTGGGCTACAGGGATAACATCAACGTGGGAACCGCCACGGTGGCGATCAACGGAAAAGGACATTACACAGGAAGCATTGAGATCACCTTCCGGATCGAGAGTTCCATCGACAGGATCGCCGGAAAAGACAGGTTCAAGACCGCTCTTGACGCAGCAGACAGACTGAAGCAGGAGATGGGCGTGGACAAATTCCCCAACATCGTGATAGCCAGCGGCTCCGACTTCCCGGACGCCCTTGCAGGCGCATACCTTGCGAAGGTCAAGGATGCACCCATTCTTTTGACCAGCGCCGGCATGGCACCCACGGTTGCTCAGTACATCAAGGACAACATGGCCTTAAACGGCGTGGTATACATCCTCGGCGGAAAAGGCGCAGTCCCCCTGGTAATGGAGGACGAGATCAAGAAACTTGGCTTCACCGACGCCAACATCCAGCGTCTTGCTGGCTCCAACAGGTATCTGACCAACATCGAGATACTGAAGGCGGCAGGCGTCACTGGTGAGGACCTTCTGGTCTGCTCGGGCAAAGGCTACGCTGACAGCCTTTCCGCTTCAGCCGTAGGCAGGCCCATCCTTCTGGTGGGCGACAGCCTGACCACGGCTCAGACCGACTTCCTGGATGAAGTTCAGGCTTCCTTAAGCGGAAACGTTTACGCCATAGGCGGAGCAGGCGCGGTATCACAGGATGCCTTCGATTCGGTGGTATCCAGGATGCATCCATCCGGTGTTCCTGCAGGAGCGGACATTCAGCGCGTCTCCGGCAAGAACAGGTTCCTGACCTCCAAGGCAGTGGCCGACAAGTTCTTCCCGGACGGCTGCGAGAGGGTGGTGCTGGCATACGCCATGAACTATCCCGACGGACTGGCCGGAGGCCCCGTGGCCTACGCCCTGGGCGCACCGCTTCTCCTGGTGACCAACAATGACTACGCTGCTGCAAAAGAGTTTGCCGCAGCCGCTCACGCCACCCGCTGCACAATCATGGGCGGCCAGACGCTGATCAGCGATGAGGTGGCCCTCAGAATAATAACCAATTGATCCTGATACATTCGGAGATAATGAATGATAAAAACAGCAATAATCGTCGGCAACCTGCTGAGCCTTTGCGCGATGATAACTGATTCCATCAGCGGCACCAGGAAAAAACACAGCGAGATAATGGCGGTGCAGATCGTCAGCCAGTTCTTTTACGGTGCCAGTTCCATAGCGCTCAAAGGTTACAGCAGCACTGTGCAGAACGTGGTGGCGGTATTCAGAAACCTGGCTGCCATGAAGAATGTGAAGAGCAAGGTCCTGGAGTGGACCCTTGTCCTGGCCGGCGTGGTGCTGGGGGCTGTGTTCAACAACAGGGGACTTCTGGGATGGCTGCCCATAATCGCCAACCTGGAATACTCTATCGCAGTTTTCAGGCTCAAGGGCAACGAGAGGGCCTTAAAGGTGGCGTTCATACTGAACGCTCTCATGTTCGCGGTCTTCAACGGGGTGATAATGAATTACGTCGGCGTCGTGGCCAGCATGGTGATCGCCGTGACCACCGCGGTGTCAGTGATAAAGACAGCTAAAGAGAAATAAAAAAGACCCCTGCGGATCGCAGGGGTCTTGCATTTTTTGAACTTATTTACCTGTGAAGTACAGGTCGTCTTCCGGAAGGGCTCCGCCTACAGCTGCGGGGTTCACACCGAACATGGTCTCGTTGAAGACCTTCATGATCTCGATGCCCTTATCGAAGCTGTGGTCGCCTTCCTCATCGGCGTACAGGCAGAGACTGCAGTTGGGGATGGCAGCTTTTGCGATGGCGGGATCACCGAGGAAGCCTGCGTCTACGATCTTCTGAGCCACTTCATCGGAGGCGGTGTTCACGTCATCGATGGAAGCCTGAAGGTCAATGAGCATGGCGTAGAGGTCGCCGGACCTGAACTCAACAAAGTCACGTGTCGCCACCAGAACTCCCATGGGGAAGTCCTGACCGACTGCTTCGTTCCAAAGGCTGTTCATGTCGAAAAGCTTGGTGACAGCGTCGCCGCCCTTGGCCTGAGCCACGGAAGCGAAGGGCTCCGGTACCATGGCGATGGTCCCGGGAGTGGTGAGAAGCTGAGTGTTCACGTCAGCGTGGTTGGCAAGCCATGTCACCTGAACGTCCTCGCCCATGGTGAGGCCGTTGGCTTCCAGCACTGCCTGGAGAGCGTACTCGGGAGTGCCGCCCTGTCCGGCTGCAACTATTGTCTGGCCCTTGAGGTCCTGAACGTCTGTGATTTCCACTCCGTTTCCGAGGATGGACAGCACACCCATTACCATGGGGCTCACGCAGACCACCATGCCCTCGGACTT
>JAEEOX010000003.1 GCA_016284485.1 Bacillota bacterium
TACTGCCAGATACAGTGCAGCAACGTCAAGAATGTGCTTCTTCAGTTCCTTTGGATCCTGGGGCACGGTGATGGCGTGCTCGTCAACGATGCAGTAGATGCACTCGTGATCCTCCTGGAGCTCAACGAACTGCTTCAGCGCTCCTAAATAATTTCCCAAATGAATGTTTCCTGTGGGCTGAACACCCGAAAAAACCCTTTTCATTACTTTTACCTCAAAATACTAAAATATATATTACGTATTATACACAATTCCGCTAAAAAGGCAATCTCCGGCCAAACATTTTCAAACAAAATGACGTCTGTATCAGCCGGTGTTTTCCGCAGGAGCGTTGGATCGGCCTGCGAAATAACGAAGTTAAGTGGCCCGGAGTCCGAAACTGTCTGAGCCGGGAGTACCTGAAGTGATGGTGGTTCTGTTAAGTGAACCGGCCTTTTCATGCTCGCATGTATAAGGACGGTGAACTTAAAAGAACGGCGAACGCAGTTCGCATCAATTCAGGTACGAAGCGGCGAGTTTTTCGGACTCCCCGCGAAACGAGTTACGAGCAGTCTGCCGATCCAAGCGACGAGGACTTCGCCGGCAGATACAGACGTCATAACTCTTCTTTGAATTTTTTTACAATATTTTTCTCTGCTCTGGAAATGGTCATCTGTGAGACCCCCAGTTCCTTGGCGATCTCAGCCTGCGGCCTGTTTTCCAGAAATCTCTGTCTGAAGATATACCTGTTAGTATCGCTTAAGCTTTCCAGCACCCGGGAGATGATCTCCGCCATCTCTATCCTTTCGTAACCCTTTTCGGTGAAGCCTACGAACTTCTCGATGGCCGAGCCCTCGTCATCCGTATCCGCTGCGCTTTCCAAAGAAAAGGCGCCATAGGCCTTGGAACTTTCCATGGCCTGGATGACCTGCTCCTCCGTGTAACCTGTGGCTTCCGCCAGTTCTTCCACGGTGGCCGGTCTGCCCTTGGCCTTCAGGATGGCATCTTCCGCATCTCTTAGTTTTACCACCAGTTCTTTTTGCCTTCTCGGCACGCTAAGACTCCACTCCTTGTCCCGGAAGTATTTCTTTATCTCTCCCAGGATGGTGGGCGTGGCAAAGGTACGGAACTCAAAGCCCTTTTCAGGGTCGAATCTGTCTGCAGCATTGACAAGGGCCAGGGCTCCCGCCTGGTAAAGGTCGTCGTACTCGACTCCCTTTCCCAGGTACTTGCGTATAAGTATGTCGATCATGTACAAATGGTCTTCTACCAGTTTGTTACGTTCTTCGATATCCTTCATTTCCCGGTCTTTGTCATAATAATTGTTTTGCGGTCTTCCTCACATGAGACTTCCACGCTGTCCATGAGAGTCCTGATGAGGAGCTTGCCTATCTCGCCCTCGTTGGGGCAGTCAAGGCAGCGCTTGTTGGTCTTCTCCATGAGTTCATGGGAATCGTTTATGACCTTTATCGTTATCTTTCTGGGTTCGGTCTCACATTCCACCGTGTATTCCTTGGCGTAGCCCGCCATTTCATGGCATGATACCAGCTGGCAGGCTTCGCCCGTTGCGGTCTTTATGTCTTCGATCTCTTCCACATCAAAACCGCAGCCGGCGGCTACTGAGCCTACTGCCAGCCTTACGGTACAGATATGTTCCGGTCTTCCCGGGATAACGAATTTGAATCTTTCAGACATTACAGTTTCATTTCCTCCTGAGGATCGGGCTCTTCAGCAGCCTTCTTTGCCTTAGGCGCAGGGGCTTCAGCCTCTTCCTCGTCATCTCTTGCGACCTTGGAAATGGCGATGATGTCCGCATCTTCACCGACGTTCATGATCTTTACGCCCTGAGTAGCACGTCCGAGCTTGGACACTTCTCTTGCGGGCACTCTGATGATAACTCCGTCGGAGTTGATGAGCATCACGTCGTCGTCATCGTCAACTACGATGGCGCCTACCAGTTCACCGGTCTTCTTGAATTTAGCCTTGTCGTATGTGAGCAGGCCCTTGCCTCCTCTTACCTGGATCTTGTAATCCTTGGCTCTCGTTCTCTTTACAAAGCCCTTCT
>JAEEOX010000097.1 GCA_016284485.1 Bacillota bacterium
AGTGGTGGTGAGGGCGCCAGAAGCGAGAGAGCCGTGGACAGCGCCTGCAGCGCCGCCTTCAGACTGCATCTCTACGACTTTGACACGCTGGCCGAAGATATTCTTCTGACCGTGCGCGGACATGTCGTCGACTGCTTCCGCCATCGGGGAAGACGGGGTGATCGGGAAGATAGCCGCAACGTCTGTAAATGCATAAGATACATATGCAGCCGCTGCGTTACCATCCATTGTTTTCATTTTCTTTGCCATCTGAGATCTCCTTGTTATTTGATTCATTTGAAATGAAAAACTGGAACAAACTGCGATAACACAGTTATTGTTATTATATTCTCAATCACAGATTCTTGCAAGTGTTCAGTGGCTGAATTATAATGACCTATACCCTTTAAAGGAGGATGCATCCATGAAAATTTGCAATATCAGAACGGAAAACGGCATACATCTTTGCGTCGAAACTGTAAAAGGTCTTGCCGACCTTACAAAATACGGTTTTGTCTACGACACCTACGAAGTCATCGCGGGAAAAGGCATAGGAGAATTAAAAAACCTTGCAGCTCGTGATGATCTGCCTCTCGTGAGCGATCCCGTATACGCTCCGATCCTTAGGCGCCCCGGCAAGGTCGTCTGCGTAGGCTTCAACTACCCCAAGCACGCCAAGGGAGCCGGTTACAAGGTCCCGGACCATCCCTGGCTCTTCCCGAAGTTTTCCGACGCCATCGTCGCGGCAAACACAGATGTTACACTGCCACCATATGAGACCAGTTATGACTATGAGGCCGAGCTCGTCGTCATCATGGGAAAGACCGCCTGGAATGTTAAGAAGGAAGACGCCCTCTCCTATGTCTTCGGTTATACCTGCGGCAACGATCTCTCGTGCCGCGATGCTCAAATGCTCACCACGCAGTTCATGATCGGCAAGTGCTTCCCGGGCTTTGGGCCTTGCGGACCTCTCATCGTGACGGCGGACAGCTATGATCCCACCCGCAAGCATATCCAAAGCTACGTCAACGGAGAGCTTCGCCAAGATGGTTATACTGACGAGATGTTCTTCAAGGTGGACGAACTCATCGAGTTCATCACGCGCTATATGCGCCTTGAGCCCGGCGATCTCATCTTCACCGGCACTCCCAGCGGGGTAGAGCTGGAGCATAAGGTAGGCGAAAAGAACTATCTCAAGCCCGGTGACCGCGTCGACGTGGTCATAGAAGGTCTCGGCACACTGACAAACTATATGATCTAAGACAAGATTCGGGATCCCGCCTTACGATACTCTCTTTAGCAAGAAAAACGGAGCTACGATAGTGATATGCTCCCCATAAGGGAGACAGTGAAATATAAAAGATTTCATTGTCGACCTTATGGGGGGTATTTTTATGGATCGGAGGATCAAGTATAGTGCGGAAGAGAAACTGAAGATCGTAGAGGATTGCCTGAAAGGAAGGGATAATCCAAACCGCATATCACAATCGAGAGGAATAGCAAAGAGTACAATTCAACGCTGGATAGCCAAATATCGTGCAGAGGGACCAAAGGCATTTCTGCCGGCAGAAAAGGATAGGAAATACAGCGCAGAACTCAAACGGAAAGTAGCGGAAGAGTACCTGAGCGGCAAAGCCAGCACGTTAGAACTGATGGCGAAATACGCGATTCGTGCTGAAGTTCAAATCCAGAGCTGGGTAAAGATATATAATAACCGTGGAGACTTCAAAGAAATAGTGGAAGGAGGAAGCACCACGGTGAAAGCAAGACCCACAACTCAGGAAGAAAGGCTCAAGATCGTGCAGGACTGCATAGAGCAAGGCATGAGCTACAGCGAAGCGGCAGTGAAGTACCAGGTGAGTTACCAGCAGGTACGGAGCTGGGTCCTGCGGTTCAGGGAGAAGGGCGAAGCCGGGCTGGAAGACCGGCGAGGCAAGAGGAAGAAAGACCAGACCCCGAGAACGCGGGAGGAAGAGCTGGAGCAGAGGATTGCGCAGCTGGAGCACGAGAAGTATCTTCTTGAGGCGGAGAACTGGCTGTTAAAAAAAGTGAAGGAGTTGGAGAGGGGGGATGTCTCTCACAAGTAAGGCAGGAACGGGAGTACCGCGCGATCCGGCAGGCATCCGAGGAGAAAGGGATACCGATTGAGCTTGGATGCAGGATCCTGAAGGTGTCCAGAGCGGCATATTACGTATGGCTGCTGGGAAAACAGAGCAAACGGCTGGCTGAGAACACAGAGATAGCTGAGAAAGCGGCCCGAATCCATGAAGAGCATCCGGAAATGGGCTACAGAAGGCTGAGGGACCAGTTGGAACACGACCATGACATTGTGATCTCGGACAAGAGGATGCTGAGGATCTGCAGGAAGCAACAGCTTTTCTCCACGATTAAGCACAGGAACCAGGGATGCACCAAAAGTGCCAGGGATCCCCAGTACACGGCCGAGAACGTTCTGGACCGCAAGTTCCATGCGGACGCCCCGAACGAGAAATGGCTGACGGACGTGACAGAGTTCCGTTGGTATGAAGGGATTGAGGTGCACAAGGTCTATCTCAGCGCCATCCTGGATCTCTGCGACAGAGGGATCGTGTCTTACGTATTGAGAGACTCCAACGACAACAAACTGGTATTTGATACTTTCGATCTGGCAATTGAGCACAACCCGGATGCCAAGCCCATCTTCCATAGCGACCGGGGATTCCAGTACACAAGCCATATCTTCCACCGAAAGCTGGAAGACCAGGGCATGGTGCAGAGCATGTCCCGGGTGGCCCACTGCATTGACAACGGGCCGATGGAAGGCTTCTGGGGCATCCTGAAACGGGAATGCTACTACGGCAGACGGTTCACTTCCAGAGAGGCCCTAGTGCAGACGATTGAAGGTTACATTGACTACTACAACAACCGGCGAATCCAGAGAAACCTCGGCATTCTGACGCCGATGGAAGTGCGTGCGAGGAAACTCGCCGCTTAACAATGCAAGAGCACCCACAAAGGATGCTCCTGCACGAAAAAACCTTATGATATTTTACTGTCCTCTTGACGGGGAGCACACCACACACAGATGACCGCGTGGTGTATGGATCTGGCAGGTGCTCTTGG
>JAEEOX010000098.1 GCA_016284485.1 Bacillota bacterium
GACGAGAGCTGCCGCCCATTTCAGGCCGAGTTCACGGCGTACCGAAGCTACCGCTGCGATACAGGGCGTGGACAGCAGCGAAAATACCAGCAGGCATATTGCCGTTGCCGGGCTCATTACAGCCGCGATGCCGTCGCCGTACAGCATATCCAGCATCGAGACTACGCTTTCCTTTGCCATGAAACCGCTGAGCAGAGCCACACCTATACGCCAGTCGCCAAGTCCCGTGGGGACAAGCAGCGGCACCGTGAAGCCTGCAAGCAGTGCGAGTATGCTGTCGGCAGGATCGGCCACAGGATCCATGCGCAGGCTGAAATTCTTTAATACCCATACCAATACGGAAGCCACAAGTATTACCGAGAATGCGCGCTGGAGGAAGTCCTTCGCTTTCTCCCAGAGGAGCTGCGCCACGTTGCGGACTCCGGGCATACGGTAGTTCGGGAGCTCCATTACGAACGGCACAGGCTCACCGCGGAACAGCGTGTTCTTGTAGAGCAGGGCTCCGATTATACCGAACACTATGCCCAGAACATAAAGCCCCGTCATCACCAGCCAGCTGTATTCCGGGAAGAATGCCGCCGCGAAGAACGCGTAGATCGGCACCTTGGCGGAGCAGCTCATGAACGGCGTAAGAAGTACCGTCATCTTGCGGTCACGGTCGCTGGGCAGAGTTCTTGTCGCCATGACGGCAGGTACTGTACAGCCGAAACCGATCAGCAGCGGCACTATGCTGCGCCCGGAAAGTCCGAGCTTCCGCAGCAGCTTATCCATAAAGAACGCCACTCGCGCCACATAGCCGCTGTCCTCCAGCATGGACAGGAAGAAGAACAGCGTCACGATTATCGGCAGGAAGCTGAGTACGCTGCCGACTCCGCCGAATATACCCTCGATTATCAGATCGCGTATTGTCTGGTTGACTTCGGCAGCTTCAAATGATCTGTCAGCCGCTGCTATGAGCGCGTCCACGCCTGTTTCCAGCAGACTTTGCAGCCACGCGCCTATCACATTGAAAGTCAGGAAGAACACGGAGCCCATTATGATTATGAACATCGGGATAGCTGTCCATTTTCCTGTAAGAAGACGGTCTATGCGCGTGCTGCGGATATGCTCCCGGCTCTCACCGGGCTTCTTTACTGTCTCGCTGCACAGCTTCTCTATGTAGGTGAAGCGCATATCCGCTATGGCCGCGCAGATATCAAGGCCGCGTTCGGCCTCGGTCTGCTCGGTGATGTGCCGGAGCATTTCAAGTTCATTGTCGTCAAGATCGAGTTGTTTAAGCATGAGCTCGTCGCCCTCGGCAGCCTTGCTTGCCGCGAAACGCGGCGGCAGACCCGCCTTTTCTGCGTGATCTTCGATAAGATGTCTGATACCGTGCAGGCAGCGGTGTACAGCGCCGCCGTTCTCGTCCTTGCCGCAGAAATCGCGCGGCAGAGGCTTTTCCTGATAATGCGCGACATGTATCGCGTGGTCGATCAGCTCCTCGATGCCGCTGTTTTTCGCCGCCGAGATCGGTACGACGGGGACTCCGAGCATTTCCTCCATGGCGTTGATATCGACGCTTCCGCCGTTCGCAGTCAGCTCATCCATCATATTCAGCGCGATGACCATGGGGATATCCAGCTCTAGGAGCTGCATTGTGAGGTACAGGTTTCGCTCGATGTTCGTCGCGTCCACGATGTTTATAATGGCGTGGGGCTTTTCCTCAAGCACGAAGCTACGGGAAACGATCTCCTCGCTGGTATAGGGCGACATTGAGTATATGCCTGGAAGGTCAGTTATCCTTGTATTGGGATAGTTCCTGATCACGCCGTCCTTGCGGTCAACAGTGACGCCGGGGAAGTTTCCCACATGCTGATTGGAACCGGTAAGCTGGTTGAACAGAGTGGTCTTGCCGCTGTTCTGATTGCCTACCAGTGCAAAGGTCAGGATGTGGTCATCGGGAAGCGGTTCCGTCACGCCTTTCACGTGATGGATGCCGGGCTCGCCTATGGCCGGGTGAGCGGTTTTTTTGCGCCTGACGGCCTGCGCGGGAATGGTATCTTCCGGTTCGACCGGTGTGATCTCGATCTTCTCCGCATCTGCGATCCTGAGAGTGAGTTCATATCCCCTGATCCTGAACTCCATTGGGTCCCCCATGGGTGCCAGACGTACCAGAGTCGCTGTGGCTCCCGGTACAAGTCCCATGTCCAGGAAATGCTGCCTGAGAGCTCCCTCTCCGCCTATGGTTTCTATCCTTGCTGATTCTCCGATCTTTAACTCGTTTAGTTTCATTCCGATTCTGACCTTTTGCATAAAAAAATGATCCGTACCCGAAGGTACGGATTCATTGTATCATATCTTTCGTTTTTGTGCATACAGAGAATACACAATTATGAACAATAAGTATATGAGTATGGCCATAAGAAGTATCCCTGTCAGGTAATATGGCGCACCGTACACCACTCCGAAGCTTCCTGCCAGCACAGTCAGAAGGCTTATGGTCAGAGACACCGGTATCATGGTGATCTTAAGTGCCCGGCTGAAGAAGTACTTCCGGCGGTTAAAATAGCAGAATACAAGTCCCGCAATGCTCAGGACAGCCCCTATGACTATCCAGTAGTTGTAGACCAGTCTGGGCATGGTCACCACCCCCATGGATGGCTGCTGACCATCTCCTGACCATATGAGCATATCTCCGTCATCTCCTGGATAGTAATATACGAAGTCCACTTCATCCTTATTCCCCAGGGATATAAGCGTGTGTTCACTGCCTCCGGTCAGATCGTTCCACACCGTCTCATATGCGCTGAGGAAAACACACTCGCTGCCGGTGTCCGGATCCTTCACATGGCTCAGTTCATATCCTGCCACGCCTTTGTCCATGACTGCAACTATCTCGTTCCCGGAAAGAGTCTCTATCGTTATCAGCTTCTCTGCGTTTGCAATGGGCTTGTGACTGGTAACGTGGACCACCGCGAGAAGCAGTATCATGGCCCCGATCACGAAGCCCAGAGCCAGATTCAGCCATCTCTTCCTGCGTACGAATTCTCTGGCCATGGTGAAACTTGCGGCGGACACCTGTTCGATGTCCTCTTCTGTCACCGGATCGGCTATCCTCTCCCCCTTGAGAAGCTCCGCTACGCTGACGCCGCAGGATGAGGCAATGTCTTCAAGGTTGCCAATGTCCGGCAGCCCTCTTCCGGTCTCCCAACGGGATACCGCCTTGTCAGATACGTTCAGCATCTCAGCGAACTGCTGCTGGGTCATCTCCCTGCTCTTGCGAAGTTCTCTTATGAAATCTCCTGTTTTGTTTGCATCCATTTCTGCACCTCCTCTGATGTTTACGCCCTGATTGTAGGACGCACTGTCAGAAAATGCACCCTATGCTTCGTAGAATTACTTATTTGTGTACCTTGATTTTATATTTCTTAGCTTGAATCCGCAGTAAACTATGAGAAAAACATATATTACGAACATCGTGCCAAAGAAAATGGTAAAAAATTTCTCATAAAACCCACTGTACAGTCCATTCATCGTATTTAACAGTCCCGACATCACACAGCACAAGAATACTATGACCAGCGGCCAAAGACGTTTCTTAGCGACTTGGATCACCAGATCGACTCTGGATTCATCATCCGAGAACAGTTCGCCGTCTTCCTCTGACTCCGCCTCCGATGATGGCTTTCTGAAATACAGCCAACCCAAAGACTCATTCACATATTCCCAGCCGAAGTCACTTATCATCTGCATGTATTCCGGAGTCTGAGTGTTATTTTTGAAATCCATCCTGTAGATAACGTCCTCCGGTTCGCAGGACTCAAAATGATAGAAGCAAGGAGGAGTCATGGAGACAAGTTTCCATCCCTCTGTGTGTTTGTATCTGAGCCAAAGCTCCTCATCTTCATAATCTGCTATAGTGAAGAAACGAATAAATGTCTTAAGCATTGCAGTCCTCTCCTTTGCTGTTTCTGTACAATCTCTCAATGCGGCGGATCTCCAGTTCCAGGATCTCCCTGCCCAGATCCGTAAGCTGATACAGTTTCCTCTTATCCTCTTCGTAGCAAAAGGCTATGAGTCCATCCTTTTCCATCTTAGACAGCGTCCCGTACATGGTTCCGGCACTTATTGTAAGCTGCCCTCCTGTCATCTTCTTCACCTGCTGGCTGATGCCATATCCGTGCTGAGGTTTCTGAAGGCAGAACAAGATGTAGAAACCGGACTCTGTCATGGGAACATATATCCTTTTGATCTTATCGTCCATAAGTCCTCCTGACTATCAAAGTTCGATATATCGAGCTTCGATATACATAATATATCGGACTTCGATATATATGTCAATATGTATTTTGAATTTTTTGCGCAAAAAATCTGCCCCGCCCAAGGCGAGGCAGAATCATTATTGGTCTTAAGTATCAGAATTCCCTCTTCTCCATGAACCGGATGCTTATAATGCAGGAAACCACCTCAACGATCACGACCAGCAGGATAACGCCCAGGATCAACACTGCGGGAGACATGGAAGAGATCGTTTCTTCAATGGACATCTTCGTATTCTCTGAAAGAAACTTGACGCCCAGGATCGTTCCGATGAAGATCACACCGAAGAGAATGTATGCTGAATTACGGCCTTTCTCTGCTCCGTTCTTGAGCATCATCGGCAACATGAAGGATGATATGATGGCGAAAAATACCATACCAGCAGCCATTGTCAGAAGCAAGGTCACTATATCTTCTCCGCCATGTCTGATCAGACCTCCGGCGTAAATCAGCACGGCCCCCAGAAGGCTTCCCACGGCACTGCCGCCTATGGCCAGAAGGTATTTCTCGATCGTATACTGTTTCCTGGTAAAGGGCTGGCTGAAAAGGAACGCGTTGCCGTTATCGAATTCATCGTAGCTGATGGTGCTGGTGGCGAGGATCATGAGCATCATGCCGAGAAACATCACTCCGAAGGTCCCCATGTCCATCATGGTGTACATCAGGCTCAGTATGAGCATCATCAGGAGTGTCTTTTTTTGCTTTACAAGCATCAGTACATCTTTTAAGAACAAAGCCTTCATTTTATTTCCTCTCCTTTCACCATCATCAGGATGAGATCGTCTATGCTTCCATTCTGCACCACGGCATCCGGATAGTTCTCCAGATAGAACGCCTTGTGCTGAGTAAGGCATTTCCAGCCGAAGTTCTCCTTCTTGGCGCGGAGCACATAATTCTTGTCCAGGTCTGCAAACTGCTCTTCCGTCAGCTTCAGCACGGCGTAATCCGAAAGAAGCACGTCCGTGTCCTCGTGGAGCAGTATGGAACCTTTGTGTATCAGGTACAGACTGTCGCAGATGCTCTCCAGGTCCGCCGAGATGTGGGAGCTGATCAGTATGGAAGCCTCCGGCTTCTCGTCCAGATACTCCCTGAGAAGATCCAGAACCGTGTCTCTCGCTATCACGTCAAGACCGGCAGTGGGTTCATCCAGGATCAAAAGATCCGCGTCGTGTGACAGCGCTGCGATCACCTTGAGTTTGGCCTTCATTCCTGTGGAAAAGTCCTTGATCTGCTTGTCCATGGGTATGTCCAGGTCTCTGCACAGTCTCTCGAATCTGTCCCTGTCAAAGGACGGGTACATGGCCTGCTGGATCTTTAACACATCCTGAGCATTGAGATAGAAGAAGAATCCCGAATCTGACAAGACCACTCCCAGTCTATCTCTTTCCTTGCGGTCAAGATCCCTTCCCATTGTCTCCGTACCGAACAAACGGATGGATCCTTCATAGGGTCTGATCAGATGCAGTATGGATTTGAACGTAGTGCTCTTACCTGCTCCGTTGGCACCCACCAGACCGATGATCTGGCCTTCCGGTACCTCCATGGATACGTCCAGGTCAAAGGACTTGTATTTTTTCTTAACGTCTTTCAGTTCCAGCATGATGATTACTCCTCGTTAAAAAGATCAAACAACTGTCTTACCTCGTCAGTCTCTATGCCGT
>JAEEOX010000099.1 GCA_016284485.1 Bacillota bacterium
GAACATGCCGAACAGCGCTACGCCCAGGGCGCTGACCACTGCCTCCGGAAGAATGCTTCCGGCCACGATCCCCACCGCAGTGCCGCTGGCCCAGAGTGGCATGGAAGCGCACATCGCCCCGTAATAGAAATAGGGACTGATGTTGCCGGGGCGGGCGATGGATATGGCAAAAAGCTCATCCGTCACGTCGAAGGCGATGGTGAGCCTGTGTCTCATGGAAAGGTCAGGGTCCAGCCTGGTACTCATGGCGAAGGCCATGAGGAGATACCTGGCGTTGGCGATGAGAGTCATGAGCATGACCTCCACGTAGGTGGCCTGGACCGCGATGAGAGAGAATCCCGCGTACTCGCCGGCCGACGCATTCTCGAAAAGGCTTGCGATGAAGCCCTGGAAGGCGTTGAGACCCGCGCTCTTCGCGGCAATACCAAGAGAGAAGGCTACCGCAAAATAGCCTATTCCTATGGGTAATGCAAGTTTGAAACCGTGTTTGAATTCTCTGTTCATGTGTTTTGCTCCCTGATGAGTGCTATCGGATATTCTACTACCGCCAGGCGTTAAAGTCAAAGAAAAAACCCGGCAGCATGGCGCCGCCGGGTCTGAAAATATGAAATCAGCTGAAGTATCTGAATACTCCCTTGACCTTCCCCACTATTGTACAATCGTCCACGATGATGGGACTCATGGTGTGGTTCTCGGGCTGGAGATAGATCTTGCCGTTCTTCCTGTGGAAGGTCTTGACGGTGGCACCGGTCTCGATGCCGTCGATCAGGGCGACAACTATCTCGCCGTCGTGAGCCTCGGGGGTCTCCTGGACCAGGATCAGGTCACCGTCCATGATGCCCGCCTCGATCATGGATTCGCCCCTGACCTTGAGCATGAAGTTGTTCCCTCCGTTGACGAATCTGTCGGGAAGAGGGAAGGTATCCTCGATATTCTGCTCGGCAAAGATAGGCTCGCCTGCTGCGACTCTGCCCACTACGGGAACTTCCACGACGTTGTAGGGAAGGGCGTTCTCCTGGGGAACTGCGTCATCGTCTGAATCGATGATCATGAGAGCTCTGGGCTTGGACGGGTCTTTCTTAAGGTAGCCTTCCTCCACCAGGGTCTTGATGTCCTTGTGCACCGTTGATGTGGAAGCGATGCCGCAGGACTGGCAGATCTCTCTTATGGTCGGCGGATATCCCTTGGTGGATATCTCGTTTTTCATAAATTCAAGTATTCTTTTTTGTCTTGGTCTGATCATGTTACACCTCGCAAAAAATCCCCTTCGGCTAAAGCATAGCACTAAAAGAACAAAAAGTAAACAGATGTTCGCAAATTTTCTTTTTTCCACAATCAATCTAATGTCTCAGTTAGTGTCGTGGGGGACATCCGCAGTGCCGGTACTTAGTGAATACGAGCCTCAGGCGAAGTATGAACTTAGAACCGCTGCACGAGGACCAAGCGAGAGCGGTCCCCCAAGACATTAACTGAGATACTCGCTAAGAACCGGCGCTGCGGAAACCCGCAGGGAACAAAAAAGAAAAAATCCTCTTGACACGCCTGCACAGTGATGGTATATTACTCGGGTACGAAGAAGAAGTATCCGCTTCTCACCTGACGAGACAAGTCTCCCGATCAGGTCAACAGAACAAGACCTTTGTTTTTTGCGGATGTTTCTTCACATCCGCTTTTTTCATGATCAAACTGGAGGTGGCATCCATTAGCAAGGAAACTTTGATCAACGACGAGATCCGCGCCGAAGAGGTGAGGGTCATCGATGACAACGGAGAAATGATCGGCATTCTTCCCATCGAGGAGGCGCTGGCGCTGGCAGAAGAGAAAGATCTCGACCTGGTCGAGGTATCACCCAACGCAGTTCCGCCGGTATGCAAGATCCTGGACTACGGCAAGTATCGCTATGAGATCCAGAAGAGGGAGAAGGACGCCAAGAAGAAGCAGAAGACCACTGAAGTCAAGGAAGTAAGACTCAGCTGCTTCATTGAGGAGCATGACCTTCAGGTCAAGGCCAAGGCTGCCTCAAAGTTTATCCAGGAAGGCAACCGCGTAAAGGTATCCCTCAGGCTGAGAGGCCGTGAGAGAGATTACGCAAGCCACGCTTTCGACGTGATGAACGATTTTGCGGAATCTCTGAGCGATGTGGCTACCGTAGAGAAGAAGCCCAAGTTCGAAGGCCGCGGTATAGCGATGTTCATCGTGCCCAAGACGGACAAGGATAAATAATATTCATACCATGCTGCGCTTGATCCCGGCCTTAGGGACCGGTGGTTTAAGTGCGGCCCTAAATACAGTTAGTTAATTGAAAGTGACGATAGAAAGGAACACACATCATGGCAAAGAACAAAATGAAGTCCCACAGAGGCGCATGCAAGAGACTGCACCTTACGGGATCCGGCAAGTTAAAGAGAAATAAAGCTTATAAGAGCCACATTCTTACCAAGAAGGCCGCTAAGCGTAAGAGAGGTCTCCGCAAGGCCACAACCTTAACGTCAGCGGATTTAAAGAGAATGCTCAGATCTATGGCTAAATAAGGGAGGTAAGAAACATGGCAAGAGTTAAGAAAGGCTTAAACGCCCATAAGAGACATAAGAAAATTTTAAAGCAGGCTAAGGGATTCTACGGCGCCAGATCCAAGCAGTTCAAGGCAGCCAACCCCGCAGTCATGAGAGCTCTTCGTTCCGCCTACATCGGCAGGAAGCTTAAGAAGAGACAGTATCGTCAGATGTGGATCGCCAGGATCAATGCTGCAGCCAGAATGAACGGCATGAGCTATTCCAGACTCATGGACGGTCTTAAGAAGAGCGGAGTTGAAGTCAACAGAAAGATGCTCTCTGAGATGGCCATCTATGATGCTCAGGGATTCACCAAGCTTTGCGACACAGCAAAGGCTGCACTCAACTAATGTATTGAGCGAGCTTCCGGCACGCGAGTGCCGGGAGCTCTTTTGTTTTTTGCAAAGAGGCTTCGTGAGGTGCAATTACGGCTAGAATTCATTTTTTGATTTCCAGCCGTAACGAATCCACGGAATTTACGGCTTATTCTCAGTTTTTAAATTCCAGCCGTAATTGCAATCATTGGTTTTACGGCTCAGATACGTTTTTTTAAATCCAGCCGTAATGTTGCAGAAATCACTACGGCTGGAATTCATTTTTTGATTTCCAGCCGTAATTGCAAAAAAAACCCCGCGCCTGACGCGGGGTTCATTCATCTATTCTTTACTTCGCTTCCCATCTATCACCGTGTAGGCTACGACTGCGCCGATGATCAGCACCATGCCGAACAGGGCACGGGGGCCGGGGATCTCGCCGTAGATCAGCGCTACCCACAGGGGATTCAGCATGGGTTCCAGCATGGTTATCAGTGAGAGCTCCACGCCGCTTATCATCACCGAGGCCCTTCCGAAGAGCACATAGGGTATGCCCATCTGGACCGTGCCCAGGAACACCACGAGGAGTATTGGCACCAGGGTGATGTTGGCGGGGTCGGTGAATACCAGACCGACAGGTATGCCGATGAGGGCCAGCAGCGCATGGCCGATCACCAGGCCGGAGATGCGCTCGCCGTCATCCTTGATCTCACCGCTAAGGGCGTAGACCAGGCCCATGAAGAAGCCGGATGTGGTGGCGAGGATGTTCCCCAGCATTCCCTGAGGACTCATCTGGTCCAGGAAGAAGAGGACCACTCCGCAGATGGCCACGAGGACAGCTATGATCTCGTGGGCTTTGAGCCTCCTCTTGAGGACGAAGACCGTGATGAGGACCACGAATATGGGGGCCGTGTACTGAAGCACTATGGCGTTGGCGGCCGTTGTGAGCTTGTTGGCTGAGATGAAGGTGAGTATGTTTATGAAGGTGCATATGGCTATCCCCATGGACTTCTTAGTGAACTTCATGGGATAGTGGGACACCCGCATTGACAGGTACACTATCAGTGCGCTGAAGAGACCTCTTCCTCCTGAGATGAGGAAGGGGCTCCAGTCTATGTACTTCATGGTGATGCCGCTGATGCTCCAGAGCACAGCGCATACCACCATCATCAGTTCGCCTTTTCGTTTGGTGGACATGTTATCGCTCCGCCTTAATGGTTCGGTCTTAGATGGACTTTACGTATGCTTCGATCTCCTCGGTGAGAAGCTTTGCGGAGGGAGAGATGGCTCCCGGATCCGCGTAGGTCAGACCGATGACTCTTGACGGGCTTCCAAGAATGGAATACTTCTTCACGTCCGAGGGGGCGTCAGAGGCCACCAGCTCGGGGCAGAGGCAGAGACCCATGCCTTCCCTTACCATGGCGAAAAGGGTCTGATGCTCCACCGTGTCGTAATATGTATCGAAATCAAGATCATGTTTCTCGATGAAATCCTTGGCGTCGTAGGCCGCGCACTCACGGTTGATTATGAGGCTGGCGTTCTTCAGGTCGGCGACTGTTACTGAGAACTTGTTCTTGGGAACATATTCCATATCGGTGACGCAGATGATGGGGTCTTTCTTCAGGGGCTTGAAGTTGGTGCCTTCGGCGAGAGCGTCGGTGGTGAACGCCATGTCCACTTCCTTGTTCTCCAGCCACTCCATGACCTTAACATAGTTTCCCTGGGAGAGGACCACGTCGATGCCGGGGTATTTCTTCCTGAAGTTGATGAGGATCTTGACGAACCAGTTGTAGGCTACTGAGGAATACATGGCGATCCTAACGGTGCCCACGTTGTGGTTGTTGATCATGCTGACCTGCTGGTCCACGTTGTCTCTGGCCACGATGAGGGCTCTGATGTAGGGCAAAAGTTTTTTGCCCTCCTCTGTGAGAACTGCGCCGGCACGGTTCCTTACGAAAAGGCTGAACCCGAAGTCGTCCTCAAGTGCTCTTATGTTGTGGCTCACCGCGGAGGCGGAGAGATTGAGATTCTCTGCTGCTCTTGCGAAGCTGCCACTGGTTACTACTTCATCAAATACCTTGAAAGCGTATATTGACATGATGTTTTGTTCCTCCTATTCTCATTGACACAAAGAAAACCTGATGTAAATAGGTGCGGGGACAGGGGATTTTGCGCCCGTTAAGCCCCTTATGACCCAATTATAGCTTACCTTGAGGAACAGTTCAAGTTAAATGCAATAAAAATACTTTTACATTGGGTATTTTATCTAATATAATCTACTTGCAAGCAAGGCCAAAGATATTCACAGGAGGATGAAATGGCAGAATTCAAGACAGACATACAGATCGCGCAGGAATGCGAAAAGAGACCTATTACTGAGATCGCTGAGAAGATAGGAGTAGGTGACGAATATATAGAGCAGTACGGCAAGTACAAGGCAAAGATCGACAACAAGCTTCTGAAGGACAGGGCCGGTGAGCCCGACGGCAAGCTGATCCTGGTGACAGCCATCACGCCCACCCCCGCAGGAGAAGGTAAGACCACCACATCGGTCGGTCTCGCTGACGGACTGAGGAAGATCGGCAAGAAGTCCATAGTGGCTCTCCGTGAGCCTTCACTGGGACCGGTGTTCGGCGTCAAGGGAGGTGCTGCAGGAGGCGGATACGCTCAGGTTGTTCCCATGGAGGACATCAACCTTCACTTCACCGGTGACCTTCACGCCATCGGCGCAGCCAACAACCTGCTGGCAGCTCTTCTGGACAACCACATCCAGCAGGGCAACGCTCTCGGGATCGACATCAAGAGGATCACTCTCAAGAGAGTCGTGGACATGAATGACAGACAGCTTAGGCACATCGTTGCAGGTCTCGGCGGCAGGCTTCAGGGCGTGCCCAGAGAGGACGGCTTCGACATTACGGTGGCCTCCGAGGTAATGGCTGTCCTGTGCCTGGCTGAGGACATAATCGATCTCAAGAACAGACTGGGAAAGATGGTCATTGCATACACATTTGACGGCAAGCCGGTGACGGCCCACGACCTTAAGGCAGAGGGCGCCATGGCAGCGCTGCTCAAGGACGCCATCAAGCCCAACCTGGTCCAGACTCTGGAAGGAACGCCTGCCTTCATTCACGGCGGCCCCTTCGCTAACATCGCTCACGGCTGCAACTCACTGACAGCCACCAAGATGGCGCTGAAGCTTTCAGACTATACGGTAACAGAAGCAGGTTTCGCTGCTGACCTGGGAGCCGAGAAGTTCCTGGACATCAAGTGCAGGATGTCAGGCCTGAGACCTGACGCAGTGGTGATCGTTGCCACCGTAAGAGCTCTCAAATATCATGGCGGAGTCGAGAAGGCCAACCTCACCGAAGAGAACCTGGAAGCTCTGGAAGCAGGTCTTCCCAACCTCCTTCAGCACGTGGACAACATCAAGAACGTATTCGGACTTCCCTGCGTGGTGGCCATTAACGCATTCCCCACTGACACCAAGGCTGAACTGGACCTGGTGAGAGAGAAGTGCAGCGAGCTGGGAGTAAACGTAGCTCTTTCCGAAGTATGGGCAAAGGGCGGCGAAGGCGGCATGGAGCTGGCTGAGGAAGTGGTAAGGCTCTGCGAGGAACCCAATGACTTCCACTTCTGCTATGACCTTGACCTTCCCATCATGGACAAGCTGAGAGCCATCTGCAAGAAGATCTATCACGCCGATCACGTCCTCCTGGTGGAGAACGCTCCCAAGCAGATCAAGACCCTCACCGAGCTGGGATATGACAACATTCCCATCTGCATGGCCAAGACCCAGTACTCATTCTCCGATGATCCCACACTGCTGGGAGCACCCAGAGGATTCACGGTCAAGGTGAGAGACCTTAAGGTCAGCGCGGGCGCAGGATTCATCGTTGCCCTCACCGGAAGCGTCATGACCATGCCCGGTCTTCCCAAGGTACCTTCCGCAGAAAAGATCGACATCGACGAGAACGGTGTGATCACCGGACTGTTCTGATGTACGGCGCAAAAAACACGCATCTATGATTTATGACATAAAGAGAGGTTTCTTCACAAAAGAAATCTCTCTTGTGATATAATAGTAATATTGGAGTGCTTTAAGTATGAATACTGAATTGTTTAAGGACAAAAGCATAGAGGAATTCACAGATCTCCTGGCCGGCAGGGAATCGGTGCCGGGAGGCGGCGGTGCGTCCGCGCTTTGCGGTGCGCTGGGCATAGCCCTGGGCAGCATGGTAGGTGAATTCACTTCCGGAAAAGCGAAATATGCGGAGCATGAAGAGGACATCAGAACTCTCATGAAGAGGGCTGAGGAACTGAGAAAGGAAGCCGTCGCCCTGGTGGACGGGGATGCGGAAGCCTTCATGCCACTGGCAAGAGCCTATTCTATACCTAAGGATGATCCGGGCCGTGAAGAGATACTGGAGAAATGTCTCAGAGATGCCGCAGAGGTGCCTCTCAGGCTTTTCGATCTTACTGTGGAAGCCCTGGACATCATGGAAGAGTTCGCCAGGAAGGGAAGCCGCATGATAGTCTCCGACGCAGCCACCGGAGCAGCCATCCTGGGCGGAGCTCTCAGAGGGGCAGCGGTAAACGTGAGGGTGAACACCCGCCTCATGAAGGACAGAGAATACGCTTCTGAGATAGAAGCGCACATAGATGGAAAGCTGGAGGAATACTCCATGAAGGCTGAGGATGTTTTCCACAGCATCTATGATAAGTTTTGAAAGGAAAGGCATGACATGGCAGAGATACTGAAGGGAGTCCCCGTGGCACAGGCCATCGCAGACAAGGCGTCGGAAGACGTGATCAAACTTAAGGAGATGGGCGTTGAACCCTGTCTGGCCATACTTCGTGTAGGCGAAAGGCCGGACGATCTGGCTTACGAGAAGGGAGCCACCAAGAAGGCTGAGAAGATCGGCGTCAAGGTCTATAACAAGATCCTTCCCGAGGACGTATCCCAGGAGGACATGGACAAGGCTCTCACTGAACTCAATGAAGACAAAAACGTCCACGGCATCCTGATGTTCAGGCCTCTTCCGAAGCATCTGGACTCTGAGAGAGCCAGGAAGATGCTGGACCCCGAAAAGGATGTGGACGGAACCACAGACGGAAGTCTGGCGGGAGTCTTCACAAACACTGAGACCGGCTATCCTCCCTGCACAGCTCAGGCTGCCATGGAGATACTCAGATATTACGGTGTGCCCATCAAGGGCCACAAGGCCTGCGTCATCGGCCGTTCCCTGGTTGTGGGAAGACCCATGGGCATGATGCTCATGCACGAGAACGCCACCGTGGTGAACTGCCATACCAGGACGGTGGATCCCGCATCCATCGCCCGCCAGGCGGACATACTGATCTGTTCTGCGGGACAGCTGAGGAACGTTGGACCTGAATATACCAATCCTGGACAGACAGTCATAGACGTTGGCATCAACTGGGACGAAGAGAAGGGCGGCATCGCGGGAGACTGCGATTTTGACAGGGTGGAACCTTTGGTCAAAGCCATCACTCCGGTACCGGGAGGCGTTGGAACTGTGACCTCCACATTGCTGATCGCTCATGTAGTTGAAGCCGCCAAGAGGCAGACGGGAGCAGCTTTGTCAACTACCCACCGCTTAGGTCAAGACCTTGAAGCGGGGGCTTGTGACTGACTCATGGTGGTCGGCATAATGCCTCCCATGTTTGTTACCGCTTCCGCGGCTGCCGTCACATCAGGGCCGGCTGACTGCGACCCGGTCAGAGAAGATATACTCCCCTGACTCTGTGCCAGGTACTGTATTCCCATGCTGCACAGATTCATTGCTCCGATACGGTCATCATTGG
>JAEEOX010000100.1 GCA_016284485.1 Bacillota bacterium
AGGCAGAAGATCAGTAATAGTACAGCGATCCTGTAAAACTTTTTCACGTTTTCCTCCTTGAAATAACGATTGCGCCCGCAGGGCGCCCGGGCTGTAACTGCCATGCGGCGCTGACCAGAACGCCGCGGTCATTCTATCGATATAATTATATCAATTTATCACTTTCGTTTCTACTTGTAACACAATTTTGCGCAAAACATTTTGTGCGGAAGGGAGATTTTGTCACACAAAAAGAGCGCCCCGCGGGGCGCTCTTTGATAAGATCTTTTGTCAGAAATTTGCGGGACTACTCTGCCTCATGTGCAGGTGCTGCGACAGCTTCTGCGATCTCCTTGGAAACGGCGCCTTTGCCGCCCATTACTACCAGAGTATCGGCTCCGTTAGTCTGGAAGAGCTCCGTTGCATGATCATAGTGGTTGTCGGCTACCAGAATGAGAGGCGCGCCGTAAACCATGGCTACCGGTCCGCCGGAAAGTCCGTCGGGGAAGGCCATGCCGCTGGCGATCACCATGTTTTCGAATGTGGGGAAGAACTGAGCGGCTACTGCCTTGGATGTGGCAAATCTGTCGGACCCCTTGACTCTCTTGGTGAAGGTCACGTATGCTTTCATGTCTTCCTCAACAGCTTCGGAAACAGCTCCGTTTCCGCCGATGATATAGGCAGTGGCAGCGAAGTTTTCCTTGTTGGCTTCAAGATATTCTTTCTGTGAAGCGCTGAGAGTCGTTCCCACCAGGAAAATGGGATTCGCTGTGGCGGAGGCGCTGAGTGCGTCAGCATAGTTTAAACCGGAGGCTACAAGAAGTTCTCCGCCGCTTACTCCGGCTTCCTTCAGAACTTCGATGTTAGTCTCGAATCTGTTGGCACCCTTGACTCTCTTGACTGTGCCGGTGAGGGCAGACTCGAATTCCGGAGTAACAGCTCCGTTGCCGCCTACGATGTATACCGTTCCGCCTGATGCCAGATTTTCGTTGACATAGGCTGAGACCTTGCTGATGCTTCCAGCATCCTTGCCTACAAGGATGACAGGTGCACTCTTACGGGCTGCAAGATAGCTTGCGCTTAGTGCATCGGGGAAGTCAGCTCCGCTGGCTACGATGACCTGCTGGAACTTATCCCAGCCCTTGACTTCCTTGAGTTCTTCGGCTGCGGCGATGCCTGTGTCATATCTGTCTTTTCCGGAAAGTCTGATGATCTCGTTCTCATCGGCGAATTCGAAGAGGATGGCGTAGAGGTTCTTGGAGTACCAGTTCTTATCGTACTTAGTCTGGACCCTGATGACCTGCTCATCGGATACTACTGCGTCGTATGCAACTCCCGGGCGTGCAACGGGAGCCTGCATTCCGTTCACATCTTCCATGTCGCCGAAACCGAAATCGATATACTGGGAAGAACCCAGTTCCTCGGTGGGCACTGTGTAGTAGTAGGTGTGGTATTCAGGAACGTGATCGTTAAGTGTGATCTTGGCTGTTTCGGTTCCCTCGGGGACTGTTACTATGGCAAGGGGAAGGTGTTCTTCTATCATGTTGCCGGTTGTCCAGTCCGCATAGGATGCGTCATAACCGCCTTCTACGATCCTGATGTTGGTAATGTTCTGGCCGTCGACCTGTACGGTGAAGCCGTATTTTGTGATAGGCACTTCTCTTGTCTTCCCGCAGAGTTCACAGGTGTAGGTCATGACTCCGTCAGCCGCAAAGCTGGCAGGAGTCGTCTCGACTCCGTCATTCCACTGGTGAGCGTTGGGATCGACAGGAATGACAGTGTCGGCAGGGGCGATCTCGTGTTCACCGTTGGCATCGCTGAAATACATGCCGCACTTGCTGCATGTCCAGTATTCGATGTTTCCTGCAGCAATGCAGGTAGCGGGTTTTGCTTCGACATGGACCAGTGTGTGCTCGCACTCCTCCTCGTCACCGAACTTGACCTTTATGGTGTGGGAATCGGCGGACTGAAGGATATACATCTGAACGCCTGAGAACGTTCTGCCGCTGTAGGAGTTGGATCCGTTATATGTGGGGAAATCCACGCAATCCAGAGTGCCTGCGTAGTAGCTGTTCCAGATATCATATGTAAAGAATGGTCTGTTCAGCCCATCATAGGAGAGCGTACCTATGAAAGTGATCTTGTTGTTTTTCTTCTCCGGATAGAGAGGCATGACGCCGGGACGGTGACCCGAATTGTTCACGCTGTTCGATCCGCTGTATTGGTTATAAATGGCATCGTCTATGTGCCAGCAGACCAGGCCGCCGTTGGGGGCATAGCTTTGATAAGTGTTAAGACCCTGGTCCCAGCCTGAGATCTCGCGGTTCTCAAGGAGATAATAGTCACCGGACACACCGGTCTCTACCCTGAGCACGTTGTATGCAGAACCCTTATCGCTTACCACATTATGTGTACCGGTGCTCACGGTCTCAGGGATGACCCATCCCAGGCAGCTCCTGCTCCATGCGTCGAAGGCCACAGGCATATAATCGTTTAAGATGTTATTCCATCCCCATGATCCGGAGCACATTACGCTGAGGTCTGACACATCATAGGTGCTCCATGTGCCGCTGCCGTAATCGGTATCATAGAGATCGGGAAGGCCCAGATAGTGACCCAGCTCGTGGGCCAGAACGCTGATGGGCTCCTGACGGTTTTTCTGCAGCTGCTCTGCGATGGCGATATAGTTGTCCACAAATACGCCGTCGGGACAGGGAAGGAAGTCCTTCCAGTTAGGATACTGAGACCGGAAATATAAAGACCATCCCGAATAGATGTTCCAGGCGTGTGACCAGAGATAATAATTAGCGCCCTGTGAGAGCGAGCCATCGGCAGCAGCTTCATATCCTGCGACCACTACTGCGAGAGCCATCTCATCTGTGGTGATCTCTCCGTCATTATTTTTGTCAAAGGCAGAGAAATCCACATAGGCATCAGCTTTTTTGACACCGTCTGCCAGATATTTTATCCAGTTGGCAACTTCATCATCGTCATCGAGATTCCAGTTGCCATGGTTAACGTTCAGTGTAATGTGAACGACACCGTCGTTGGCCTTATCCTTGGTGTTGTGATTGCCGTCGACGTTATACGCACTGGTCTCCTTGGCGGGGACGAAGCTGAACTGATTGAAGGACATGTCCTTGTAGTACTGGGCCAGTGAGTATTGTCCCTGGAAAATGCTGTTGCCCCAGTCGTAGTTGTTCTGATACTTCATGTTGTTGAATTCCAGAACCAGAACCAGAAGAGGGGTCTCCGACGGAGTGTCGAAGTGGGGGTACTTCGACGGAATCTTCTCTGTAACGGGAGTTCCGGAATACTCGCCGCTTCTCCATGCCACGTCGTCCAGCGTCACCAACTGGAATTCATGGCCGGGAGCGAAGGGCAGATGTCCGCATCTGAACAGGTTTTCCTGATTGGCCGGTACTGCGTTCTGACTTGCATCTGCTCCGAAAGTGGCTGTTGTGAAGCAGAGACAGAAGATCAGCACGAGTACAGCGATCCTGTAAAACTTTTTCACGTTTTCCTCCTTAAATTAACGATGGCGCGCCCCGGGGCGCGTTGGCTGTAACTGCAATGCGGCGCTTAGCTAAGCACCGCGGTCATATTGTCGGTATTATTATACCAATTAATCACTTTTATTTCTACCTATTGCCCAATTTTGCGCAAAATATTTTGTGCGGACGGACATCTTCGGAACCGACAGACCGAAATCTGTGTTTTTTGCGCCAAACCTTGAAACGAAGCTCATTAAATGGTAAAATTACTTATCTATAGGCAAAGGACAGGTATGGCCCAATGAAAGACAGATATCCAAGAGTTGAAATAGATCTGGGGCACCTCAGACACAATGTCGAGGCTGTGGTCAGAAAGTGCGGCGCCATGGGCATCGACATCGCAGGCGTTATCAAGGGAGCCACAGGACTTCCCGAGGTGGCGAAGGCCTTCGATGAGGGCGGTGCCAGATGGATCGCCTCATCCAGACTGGAGCAGATCCAGGACGCCGTAGACGCAGGCATCACCAAGCCCATGATGCTCATCAGGATCCCCATGCTCAGCGAGGTGGAGGACGTGGTGAGACTCTGCGATTACAGCCTTGAAAGTGAAGTGGAACTCCTCAGGGCCGTAAACGACGAGGCCGGCAGGCAGGGCAAGGTCCACAACGTCATTCTCATGGCGGACATGGGCGACCTGAGAGAGGGCTTCTGGGACAAGGACGAGATGGCCTCCGTGGCCCTCATGATAGAGAAGGATCTCGGCAATCTGCATCTGGCAGGCATCGGCACCAACGTGGGATGCTACGGATCCATCCTTCCCACGGTGGGCAAGCTCAATGAGCTGGTGGCCGTCGCGGAGAAGATCGAAGCTGTCATCGGCAGGAAGCTGGAGATAATCTCCGGCGGAGCCACCTCCAGCCTGCTCAGGGTCTGGGACGGAACCATGCCCGAGAGGATCAACATGCTGAGATGCGGAGAGGGCATACTGCTGGCCAGAGACCTTCCGCTCTATTACAACTGCCCGCAGCCGGAGCTTTATCAGGACATGTTCAGGCTCAAAGCTGAGGTCATCGAAGTCAAGGACAAACCTTCTCACCCGGTGGGAGACATCGGCGTGGACGCATTCGGACATCAGGTCCAGTATGTGGACAGAGGCATCAGGCGCAGGGCGCTTCTGGGCATGGGCAAGGTGGATTACGGCGATCCCGGTGAGCTTCTTCCCATGGAAGAGGGCGTCGAGATCCTCGGTGCTTCCTCGGACCACACCATAGTGGACATCGAGGACGCCGCAAAAGACTGGAAGGTGGGAGACGTCATGACCTTCGACGTGAACTACGCAGTCCTCGTCTACATCACCAGTTCCAGGAACGTACACATTGTATTTAAATAGGTCCGCAGGTGTTCAGGACACAGGCGGCCTGTATGTAAAGATATAGTTACAGAAAGAAGGAAATAAAATGGCAGAAAAACAGACTTTCACACAGGAAGGTTATGACAAGATCGTCGCGGAACTTGACGAACTGATCACAGTCAAAAGACCCGAGATCGCAGAGAAACTGAAGGAAGCGAGAGCTTTCGGAGACCTTTCCGAGAACGCTGAATACGACGCTGCGCTGGACGAACAGGCTGAGACCGAGGAAAGGATCCAGAAACTGGAGGAAATGGTCAAAAACGCCGAGATCATCAACGAGGACGAGATATCCAACGACTTCGTGGGAGTCGGCCTGAACGTCAAGGTCAAAAACCTTGTGACCAAGGAAGTTTCCACATACTCCATAGTCGGTACTACCGAGGTGGATCCTTTTGCGGAACCTTTCCCGAAGATCTCCAATGAATCACTGATAGGACAGCACCTGATCGGCAAGAAGAAGGGCGACGAAGTGGAAGTAGTAGTTCCGGACGGCACCCTCAGACTTAAGATCATGGGCATCACTAAATAAACGGGAGTAAGAAATGAGTACAGAAGAATTAAGGGTTACTGAGGCCAACGCACCTCAGGAAGAAGAAGTTTCCGAAGAGCAGCTTTCCGAACAGCGCCAGATAAGAAGAGAGAAGCTTAAGGCTCTGCAGGAGGCAGGCAGGAACCCGTTCCTGCACGAGACATGGGATGTCACGGCACACTCCATGGACATCAAGGACAATTTCGAAGCAATGGACGGTCAGGAAGTATCCGTGGCCGGACGTATCATGGCCTTCAGGCACATGGGCAAGGCTTCATTCGTAGACCTGCAGGATAAGCAGGGAAGGATCCAGATCTTCGTCGGCAGAGACCAGATCGGCGCCGATGAATACAAGTGGTTCAAAACATACGACAGAGGCGACATCATCGGTGTCGTGGGCGAAGTCTTCAAGACCAAGACCGGAGAGGTCTCCGTCAAGGCTGCCCAGGCAGTGCTCCTTTCTAAATCCATCCAGGTGCTCCCCGACAAGTGGGCAGGCCTCAAGGACCAGGATCAGAGATACCGTCAGAGATACGTAGACCTGATCATCAATCCAGAAGTCAAGGAGACCTTCCTCAAGAGAGCAAGGTGCATCAAGGAATTCAGAAGAGTTCTGGAAGAAGACTTCGGATATATGGAAGTTGACACGCCGATCCTGACCACCATCGCAGGCGGCGCCAATGCCAGACCTTTCAATACGCACCACAACACACTGGACCTGGATCTGAAGCTCAGGATCTCCAACGAGCTTTTCCTCAAGAGATGTATCGTAGGCGGACTGGACAGAGTCTATGAGATGGGCAAGATGTTCCGTAACGAGGGCATGGACCGCCGTCACAATCCCGAGTTCACCAACATGGAGTGCTACGCTGCATACCAGAACATGGAATTCACCATGGAGGTCACCGAGCAGCTCCTCTACAAGGCTCAGATGCTCATCAACGGCACGCCGATCCTCCACTATCAGGGCAAGGATTTCGACATCACTCCTCCCTGGAAGAGAGTCACCATGGAAGGCGCCATCAAGGAACTGACCGGAGTTGACTTCGACAGGATCACCACAGATGAGGACGCACAGGCTGCAGCCATCAAGGCCGGCATGGACAAGGAAGACATCGAAGGACTTCCCAGAGGCAAGGTCATCGCTGAGATGTTTGACCACTTCGTAGAGGATGAGCCGGGATATCTGGACGGACCTGTTTTCGTCATCGGACATCCGGTAGAGGTATCACCGCTGGCCAAGCGTGATCCCAAGGATCCCAGGATCACCAGAAGGTTCGAGGCATATCTCAACGGCTGGGAGATCGCCAACGCATTCTCCGAGCTCAATGACCCCATCGACCAGTACCAGAGATTCTACGAACAGCAGAAGGCTCTGGAGGCAGGTGATGACGAGGCACATCCCATGGACACTGACTTCGTCAACGCCATCGAAGTAGGCCTTCCGCCCACAGGCGGCCTGGGAGTCGGAATCGACAGATGCATCATGCTGATCTGCGACGCACCCTCCATCAGAGACATCGTGCTCTTCCCGACAATGAAGCCCATGGATGCCAAGGACAAGCCCGCACCGAAGACTGAGAGGAAGCTGGATCTCTCCAAGGTCAAGGTTGAGCCGCTCTTCGAAGATTTCGTCGACTTCGACACATTCTCCAAGTCCGACTTCAGAGCAGTTAAGATCAAGGACTGCTTCGCGGTTCCCAAGAGCAAAAAACTCCTGCAGTTCACTCTGAACGACGGCTCCGGCGTTGACAGGACCATCCTTTCCGGTATCCACGAGTTCTACGAACCCGAGGAACTGATCGGCAAGACCGCAGTGGCCATCCTGAACCTGCCGCCCAGAAAGATGATGGGCGTCGAGTCCAACGGAATGCTTTGCTCCATGATCTACGATTATGACGGCGAAGAGGACCTGCAGTTCATCCTGATCGATGACAACATCCCCGCGGGAGCGAAGCTGTACTAAAAAAATACGCAAAATGATTTAAACCCCAGGGCCTTGATGACAAGGTGCCTGGGGTTTTAAATATGTTGATAATTAGTGACATGAAAACTGCCACGGACTATGAGGAATCTTTTGTTTAGACACCGTTGTCATATGTTGGTGACGAAAATCTGCTCATCGTCAGCAAGCATCTTTTTCAGTTTGAAAACCTGTATCTTGTTAAGCGGTACCTCAGAACGGTCACGGTCAGCGCACTTGCGCGGACTGCCGCCGACGGTGCCGATGAGGCAGGGGTGTCCACCTAAAAGGCTGACACTCCTGCATGGATGACTTTAACTGCAACAGCTAAACATCAGCGTATGCTTCAATAATGTCTTTATAAACACAATTGCCAGAGCTTTTCATTTTCTCGATAATAGTGTTTTCTAACTCTTCATCGGAAATAACCAAAGCCATTTGACTTTGTTTATTCACGATGCCATAACCGTATTCAGTGTTCACAAGAACCCAATTCTTTTTTTCGGTTGTCCAAAGATAACTGTAATCATCGATGTTCAAAATACTCACCTCTTCTTTCCTTTTGAAGTAAACTTGATGGTCGCTTTGCCACTTGGAATAATGGCAGATGTTTTTTGTGGAGATCCCAGTTTTGCATACATAGCCATCAACTTCATGTCCTGCTTGCTTGGCGATGCTGTCCCGCCGGGATGGGTATGATTAATCAGGATTGTGTTTTTATCTACAGGGACAAGAACAGAGTTTCTTGTACCAGAGTATATATAATAAGTACCGCCACCACCGTTTTTTCCAGGTCCGAGTCGGTAGACCTGTGCAAATTCGACACCATACTCATTTGTAAGATACTCCATTTGCTTATCAGTAAGACGATTCTTAATTTGATAACCTGTAGAACCTGGAAGTTTGTTGAAATCGACATTCTTTTCACCATTGGGCATAATCTTCTCAAATACATCTTCCCCCAATGCGTGCATATAACCGGTTGTTCCACTAAACAGTCCGCTGCTGCTTTTGCTCATCTCGTCTGCCTCCTTTTATCGAAGGCCGATGCGGTGCGGCTTGGGTAGGATATAACTCTGATTCCCTGGTGGATCAGTTTGTCAAAGCACGGATAGTTGGCGGAACCATAAACAAGGATCGTGTGCGGCTGCAGGAGGCGGACAAGCTCGTCCATGCCCTCTTCAAATCGTTTGCGGTCGATGAGCTTTCGTGGGCTGCCACCGGCGGTGCCGATACAAACGACGCTGTTTTTCGGAATGCCGTCCCAGCAGTACCGCCACGTTTCTGGCGTGCCCCAGCGGGCGTTGTTGACAACGGCAATCCCGTTTTTGCCGAGCCAGTAACCGAATACGCGCATCCGGTATGTGTTGTAGAGCTTTAGCGGTTCCGGGAAATCCTGATAGGTGGAAAAATCTGGCGTGATTGCCCCGGCGAAGTGACGGAGAACTTTTAATACGAACGCGCTATCGTGCCAGATGCCGCGCGGCCCGTCGAACTTATAGTCGTCGACGTACCAGCAGACAAAAGCGTCATACAGGAAGTCGCTTTTGACAAAGATTTTCCTTTTGTAGATTGCCTTTGCCTCTTCCCACGTGACTATGCCGTGCGGGAGTTCTGCCGCTGTGGTCGGGCAGTAAGGAATGTCGTGAGGTGAGTAGGTCGCTCCGTCCGCCATATAAGCGTTCCAGATGTCTTTGCAGCCTGGGCGAACTACAATGTTCACATCTTTGCTTATTATATCACGTTGAGGCTGCGATATCACTGGTTTGACTTTTTTATGATTCAGTGTATTATTATCATCCATAATGTTCCTCCTTCTTGGAAGATAAGTAATACTACATTCCGGTAGTAGAATTACGGTTAGAAGTGCTCTTGGAAGATGCCGGACACCTCTCGTCAGAAGTGCATCTTTTGGGAGCAGTATTTTTATTGATTGCATTTTAGCAATTTGTGGGGTATAATCAAATTCCCTAAAACACTACAATTTGAAAATTCTCAAGGAGTAAAAATGGATAAATACATTCCCCTTATTGAAATGGGTAAAAAAATATATGACGTCAGGAAAAGAAATCATATGAGTCAGATTGCATTCTATAAATCGCTTTTCCCAGAAAAAGACCTGTATGAGGAAAATATTAAAAAGAAGATGAATGCGATAGAAAATGGAAAGAACAAAAAATGCGATTACGAACTGCTATTTCGGCTTCATGAAAAGTATGACATTAGTTTAGACTATTTATTTGGATTTGAAACAGAATACCCCAATTATGACAATAAGGCAGCAAGTGACTATACGGGATTGAGCGCAGAAGCAATAAGACAGCTTCACTATTGGAACAACCATAAAAATAACAGTCATCCTCAGATATTATCGGACATGACAGATCAGCAGATAGAGCAACTCTTAAACGAAATAACTCGTATCCAGGAATCAAATTGGATATTGGATATTGTAAGCAAACTGCTGGAGTTTAAATCAGATGGAGGAATGGATATTGGAAATGCCGACCTATCGATACTTTATGATATCTATATGATGACTCTCGATTCACCTGATATTGTCCTTGGAATACCTGAAGATATTGCCCGCAGCAACATGGCATTTACTGAAAAAATATCTCACTATGAGAGAATCGCTGCAGATACTATATCTTTTTCTGATTCTATGAACGAACTACATCCAATTAATATAGGTGAAATTAATAGACAAATATGGAAACAACGATTAATGAATGATCTGGAAAAGTTTACTGTTGAGGTAAGGAAAAAAAGACACATATCTATAGATTCAGCAAAGTAATACCTAGAATCAAATTTTCATCCTCATCGATGACAACATCCCCGCAGGAGCGAAGCTGTACTAATTTAAAAAACATAAAGACCCCGGAAACCCTTAAGGCTTCCGGGGTCTTTGTTGTGGTAATGCAGTATCGCTGTGTTTTACACAGCATCGGGAATGTGATATAATGAACCAGTATTTTTTTGCATAAACACAGATAGGAAAAATCATGCTTGTACAAATTCTTTTACTAATTGTAAGTTTAATACCCGCGATCCTGATCTTCTTCTACTTAAGAGGCATCAGAAAAGACGATCAAATATACAGACATGCTGCAAATCGACTGCTTGGTGCGGGACTTCTTTGCTGCCTGGGAGTGGCGCTTCTGGCACTGGTACTTAATATTGCATGGGGAATTACGGGCTTAGGGAAGACTTATCCGCTGCTGAACGCCTTCTTCCATGACTTTATCCTGGCGGCCTTTGTCGAGGAATTTGTCAAATACCATGCCGCTAACAGAGGTGTCAGAAGGTACGAAGGCACCCTCACCAAGGTTGAGATCGTGGCTTTCTTCGGCATAGTGGCCATCGGCTTCGACATAATAGAAAGCGCCGTATATCTGCTTGAATCCAGCCCCATGGAGATCATTGTCAGGGGACTGTGCATACCTCACGTGGCATACGGTTTCATCATGGGTTGGTTCGTGGCTAAAGCCGTGGATACCGGCAAAAGATCCTACATCATACCCGGCTTCCTGATCCCGTTCCTGCTTCATGGCTGCTACGACTTTTTCCTTTCGGAAGAAATAGAGGCCATAAATGAAGATCTGGGAATGATCTCGCTTCTTCTTGTGGTCGTGGATCTGATCATCGTCATAAGATTCCTTTTCTGGATCAGGAAAGAGAAGAAAAAAGAGAATCTGCCGATAAAGGAGTAATTACAAAGCCCGCCGAACTGATCGGCGGGCTTTTTATTATGCTGTTTTCCAAGATCGATTTCCTAAATACTGGAAATAATTCCAATATTCTGGAACAAATAATTCCACAATTCTGGAATGAATTACAGCACGGATCACATATTAGTTGGATCAATACAATAACCATACTACATATATATGATAAATACATAAAAACCGCCTCTTACAGACAAGTTAATTTTTTGGCACACTAATTGCTGATTATTTGTTCACGGTAGTTATTCTATTATCAAAATGTCATTAAGGAGGAAAACATGTTAGCACTTTTAGGATTCATCACCGTTGTACTCATGCTCGTCCTGATCATGACAAAGAAGCTTTCTCCGCTGGTAGCCCTCATTGCGGTTCCCATCGTCACCGGAATTATCGCTTGCTTCTTCTTTGTCACTGATCCCGAGAATGCTCCTGACGTTATCGACGCAGCAGCAAACTTCAAAAAACTTGGCGGCTTCATCACCGGTTCCGCAGGTATCGGTTCCGTTGCAGCCACCGGCGTAATGTTCATCTTCTCGATCCTCTTCTTCGGGATCCTGACAGACGCAGGAACATTCAGACCCATCATCAAGAAGATCCTGGGCGTTGTAGGAACAGATCCCATCAAGATCTGCCTCGGCACAGTATTTCTTGCAGCTCTCGTCCATCTGGACGGATCCGGCGCAGTCACATTCCTGATCTGCATCCCGGCTCTTCTGCCTCTCTATGATGCACTTAACATGAGAAGGACCACGCTGGCTACTCTGGTAGCTCTTGCAGCAGGTACCATGAACGTTCTTCCCTGGGGCGGCCCCACCATCAGAGCAGCCACAGCACTGGGTGAAGAAAACGTCGCAGCATTCTTTATGCCCGACCTTCCCGCAGTAATTGCAGGTATCGTCGCTGTATTCGTTATCGCTTTCTTCCTTGGTAAGGCTGAAAAGAGCCGCCTGGCCAACACCGAAGGCGGAGCCCTTGCTACATATGTTGAGCCTGAACTTTCTGAAGCTGAACAGGCACTGCTCAGACCCAAGAACTTCTGGATCAACGTTCTCCTGATCATTGCAGCCATTCTCTGCCTGCTCTTCTCAGGTTTCGCTCCCGCAGTAGTCTTCATGGTATTCTACGTACTGGCTACACTCATCAACTATCCCAAGGTCAAGGATTCCAAGGAAAGAGTTGACGCTCACGCCAAGAGCTGCCTCATGATGTGCTCCGTACTGTTCGCAGCAGGATGCTTCACCGGCATCATGAAGGGAACAGGAATGATCACCGCCATGGCATCAGCTCTCGTAGCCATCATCCCGCAGACACTGGGACAGTTCTTCCCGCTCATCGTCGGTGTCATCGCCACACCCGCTTCACTGCTCTTCGACCCCGACTCCTTCTACTATGGAGTTCTCCCGGTACTTGCAGAGACAGCAAAGGGCTTCGGCGTTGCTGCTGCTGACGTAGGAAGATCCGCTATCCTCGGTCAGATGACCCTTGGATTCCCCATCTCCCCGCTGACCGCATCCACATTCCTTTTGATCGGTCTTTCCGGAGTAGAGCTGGGCGAACACCAGAAAAAGACTCTGCCTCTTGCATGGCTGGTATCCGTCATCATGCTGGTAGTTGCAATCGTTACCGGTGCAGTTGCTCTCTGATGTTTTGAGCAGAAAGGTACTATGATATGAAAAAGATCAGAATCGGTTCCGGAGCAGGTTACGCGGGCGACCGTGTAGAACCCTCCCTGGAATTAATTGAGAAAGGTAATCTCGACTACATCAGCTATGAGTGCTTAGCTGAGAGGACCATCGCCATCGGTCAGCAGGCCAAGCTCAAGGATCCCACCAAGGGATACAACGGACTTCTGGAGCACCGTATGGAGAAGGCTCTCCCCCTTTGCTGGGAGCACAAGGTAAAGCTGATCACCAACATGGGAAGCGCCAACCCCGTGGCTGCCGCCAAGAAGTGTGTTGAGATCGCAGAAAAACACGGACTCAAGGGAATGAAGATCGCATGCGTAACAGGCGACGATCTGCTTCCCGTCATCGACAAATATATGGACACCGAAGTCTGGGAGACACACGAGCCTCTCGGCAAGCTTCCCGGAACCATCGTGTCCGCCAACGCTTACCTTGGAGTCGAGGGCATCATCAAGGCTCTGGAGCAGGGTGCTGACGTGGTCATCACAGGCCGTGTCGCAGACCCCGCGATCTTCATGGCCCCCGCCATCTATGAATTCGGATGGGCCATGGACGACTGGGATAAGCTGGGCAAGGGAACCATGATGGGCCACCTGCTGGAGTGCGGCGGTCAGGCCACCGGCGGATACTATGCAGAGCCCGGCAAGAAGGACGTTCCCGGAATGGGACACCTGGGATTCCCCCTGGCAGAGATCTGTGAAGACGGATCTTTTGCGATCACCAAGGTAGAGGGATCAGGCGGAATGGTAACACCGTCCACACTGTCCGAGCAGATCGTTTACGAGATCCACGATCCCGAGAGATACATAACACCTGACGTCGTTGCAGACTTCAAGCAGGTAAAATTCACCGAGGTCGAAAAGGATTACGTCAAGGTGGAGGGTGCCACCGGTTATCCCAAGACAGATACTTTCAAGTGCTCCATCGGCTACAAAGACTGCTTCATCGGAGACGGCGAGATCAGCTACGGCGGTCCCGGATGTCTGGAGAGAGCCAAGCTGGCTATCGAGATCCTCAAGGAGAGACTTGAACTCGTGGCTCCCGGTCAGTTCGATGAATTCAAATATGACATCATCGGCTGCAACAGCCTTTACTGGAACCCGGACTACAAGTATAACGAAGAACCCTCTGAGGTCAGAGTACGCGTTGCAGGCAGAGCTTCTACCAAGGCAGTGGCTGACCTTGTACCCAATGAGGTGGAGGCCCTCTACACCAACGGTCCCGCAGGTGGCTGCGGCGCTGTCAAGAGGACCAGAGACATCGTTTCCGTCGCATCCATCCTGATCGACAGGAACGACGCTGTACCTCAGGTAGAGATCTTTACGGTTTAGGGAAAAGGAGGTTAAGGTATGAAATTATATGAACTTGCACACTCCCGTACAGGTGATAAAGGAAATATCTCCAACGTTTCACTGATCGCATACGATCCTGCCGATTATGAAATGCTGAAGGAAAAGGTCACTCCGGAAAGAGTCAAAGAGCACTTCAAAGGAATGGTGAAGGGCGACGTAGTCCGCTACGAACTTCCCAACATCTGCGCTCTCAACTTCGTGATGCAGGCTGCTCTGGGCGGCGGCGTCACAAGGTCGCTTTCTGTGGACATGCACGGAAAAGGATTTTCCTCATATCTTCTTGACATGGAGATCTGATAACTAAAAAGAAAAAGGACGGTTCACCGTCCTTTTTCTTGCTGTATAGTAAAACCCCGCGTCAGACGCGGGGTAGTTTCTTTGTTGGGCCTATGAAAGGCTTTAGATTTGATCTCCGCCGCAGCGATGTTCCCCGCAGCGATCGTGGCCGCAGTCGCCGCCGTGGTGCTCGTGGTGATCACAGTGAGCATCAGGATCGTATTCGAGAGCACCTGCCGCAAGGGCCTTCGCCGCCTCATCAGCGGAACCCTGGACTCCTGCATAGAGCCTGATCCCCGCATCAGCCAGCGCCATCTGCGCGCCCATGCCGATACCTCCGCAGATCAGGGCGTCTGCATTAGCGGTCTGCAGGAAGCCTGCCAGCATTCCATGACCGCTGCCTCCGGTACCTACGACCTGCTCCTTTACGATCTTTCCGTCTTCCACGTCGTACAGCTTGAACTGTGCTGTATGTCCGAAATGCTGGAAGATCTCTCCGTTTTCATAAGTCACTGCGATTCTCATAATATTATCTCCTTTGATCTTGATCTCCTGCGGGATGTCCGCCGGAGGGAAATGATAGTTGCCGCCGATGATCAGAAGACGCCTGCCGTTTACCAGCATATCCGCCGTCTTTTTACGGGCGCTTTCATATATCGCTGTCACGGTGGTGCGTGAAACGTTCATTCTTGAAGCGCATTCCTCCTGGGTGAGCCCCCGGTGATCCAGGAGCCTTAGCACTTCATATTCATCCACGGTCATGGTCACATTGCTGTCGGCTTCCACGTCATCCGGAGAAAAACTCCGGAACATCGGCAGTTCACCGATCTGTCTGCATCTTATCGGGCGCGGCATGAACTTCATCTCCTTTCATATAGGCGAGCATAACACAGTTACTGACATATGTCAATAACTATGGGTGAGGTAATGTCTGTGACGGCGATATAGATTTTTTCCAAAATATTGGAAATGCATATATTAATGTGTATAATGAGACCGGGAGGACAAGACCATGGATAATTTCAAAACTGTGCTGGACAGCGTTGAACAGGGAATACTCGTGTGCGACGAAAACGGCAGGATAGAGTTTTTCAATGACAGCTATGGAGAATTCGTGGGTAAAAGACTGGAGGATGTGAAGGGCATGCACCTCACTGAACTCAGGCCCGGAGCTGTGGCACCGACGGTGCTGAAGACAGGGGAGCCCATACACGCTCTTCGCCGCAAAGAGAGCGGACAGGATTACTTCGCCGACATCTACCCGGTCAAAAAAGACGGGCGCACCGTAGGCACGGTATCCATCGTTACAAACGTGGACCACGCCAATTATCTCAGCGACCAGCTCAATGAACTACGCAAGGAGGAGGCAAGGCTGAAGGTCAGGATGAGCCTGACCAATGGAACGCACTACACCTTCGACAGCATAATAGGCGAAAGCATCGTTATACGTAATACCATCGAGCTGGCCAGGAGAATAGCAGGCTTTGACAGCAACGTCCTGCTTCAGGGCGAGAGCGGCACCGGCAAGGAGCTGTTTTCCCAGGCGATCCACAACGCCAGCAGCAGGCGCTCCGCTCCCTTCGTTGCCATCAACTGCGCTGCCATAAGCAAGACCCTTCTGGAAAGCGAGCTTTTCGGCTATGAGGAAGGGGCTTTCACCGGCGCCAGGAAAGGCGGCAAGGCAGGCCTTTTCGAAGCTGCTGAAGGGGGGACCATCTTCCTCGATGAGGTGTCGGAGATGGATTTCGACCTGCAGGCCAAGCTTCTCAGAGTCCTCCAGGAAAAGAAGTTCCGCCGCATCGGGGGCATCAAGGAGATCAATACCAACGTCAGGGTGATCTGCGCCTGCAATGTGGATATCAAGCAGTATATCGCGGACAAAAAATTCCGCTCAGACCTATACTATCGCATCTCGGTGGCGCCCATCAATGTTCCGCCTCTCAGAGAGCGGAGGATCGACATTCCTCTTCTTGCCAGAAGATTCCTGGACTCAGCAGAGATCCAGAACAAGAGGACCTACAAAATGACAGAGGATGCCAAGAAACTGATGATGAGTTACACCTGGCCGGGCAATATCCGTGAGCTCAAGAATGCCGTGGAGTATTCCGCCATGATGGCAAAGGACGGCATCATCGATACGAGATGCCTGCCACACAGCATCACCCTGAGGAATGCAGCCATGGAGGATTATTACGAAGATGCCCTGCTGATGGGGGACACCGGCGGTGATGACCTTGCATCCAAGGAGCCAATGAATCAGGCAGGCAACGCTGATGTTTTGAGCTCAGAGACTCTGGCGGAACGTGTAAGTTCCTTTGAAAAACGACAGATAAAGCATGCGATCAGGCTTTACGGCAACACTACCGAGGGCAAGCGCAAGGCTGCAGAGGCTCTTGGGATCTCGCTTTCATCTCTTTACACCAAGCTTGGGAAGAAGTGAAGACTGACTGCGATTAAACCGCAGGTTGAGCCGGCTGTTAAAACAGGCGCTGGTCACGGGGAGGTGAATCTGATAATCTGTGCATGACAGCGCTGATCAATGCATCTAAGGAGAAGAGAAATGGAACTTACAAATAAAATACGCAGTCTGCGCACTTCCCGCGGTATAACTCAGGAGGCCCTGGCATCAGCCATGGGAGTTTCAGCCCAGGCGGTCTCCAAGTGGGAGCGCGGCACCACCATGCCGGATGTAAGTGTTTTGCCGGAACTTGCGGTGTATTTCGGAGTGTCTCTGGACGAGCTCTTCGGCCTCACGGAAGAGAAGGAATTCGACCGCATCCAGAACGTGATATGGGACAAAAGACTTTTGGCCCACGATGAATTCGATCAGGCGGTCCGCTGGATCGACGAAAAGATCGCATCGGGATACCGCGTGGCGGAATGCCACAGACTGAAAGCAGATCTCTACAATCATCAGGCGGATTTCCTGAAAGAAGCTGCTGCCGAAGAAGCGAAGGCGGCTCTTGCCATCGATCCTGATAACAGGGACGCGCTTTCAGAACTCAATGGTGCCATGGGAGGCTTCATCCCCGACTGGTGCGTGAGGAATCACTATAAACTGATAGAATACCTGCAGGACTTCGTAAAGAAGCATCCGGAGAACCGCAGCGCACACATGTGGCTCATGGACAACATGCTGGATGACAAGCGCTTCAGCGAAGCCGAGGCCGCATGGGAGGGTCTGGCGAAGGCGGACGATACATACCGCACAGATTTTTATCGCGGACTGCTTATGTGGTATAAGGGCAGAACTGAAGAGGCTCACGAGATCTGGGACGGACTCCCCGAGAAATACCCTGAGGATTGGCTGGTCTATCTGAGCCTTGCAGACGTTGCTGTCATGGAGGTCAGATATGATGATGCCGTCAGTCTGTACCGTCAGGCAATGGAGCATCAGCAGTCACCCAAATTTGTGGACTGCCTGGAATCCACGGCGATGATCTACGAGATACAGGGCAGAAACGCCGAAGCCGTAAAGGCTCTGGAAGAGGAACTTGAACTCCTGGCCAGTGACTGGGATACCACCGAAGGAGAGACTGCAGACCGAATCAGGCGCTGGATCAGGCGGCTGAAATGATAAGTGTGCTACCCCCGGAGACCGCGCGGTCCCGGGGGTTTTCTTACATTACGGCGGAACTTGACAGCAAAAAGACCGGATGGATATAATTAAGCAGGATATTATAATTGGATCGGATCACATCCGGGCAAGGAGGAACCATGGCGACCAATAATTTCGTAAAATATGCAGATCTTCTTACGGTCAACGGAGTGGATCCGGAGACTGACAAAGAAAAATTCGTTTTCATACCTGCTGAAGGTCCGTACATCTTCGGCAAATACGCTGAGGGGATGATGATGACCGGTGGGTGCCCGTCCCTGGCAGTGAGGAAGACTGTGGCAGAGAAGCTGGTGAACGTTGCCAAACGCCTTCAGGCCATCGACCCAAACTACAAGCTCTGGGTGGGCTACGCCTTCAGGGAGATGAAGGTGCAGCAGGCGATCTTCGAAGAGATCCTGAATGAATTCAAGGACCAGTTCGATGACGAGATGGAACTCTACGAGAGGATCCACGAGAGAATAGCCATTCCGACGGTCGCAGGACACCCCACCGGCGGAGCGGTGGACGTTGCGATCTACGACGGGTCAAAGGGTGAGACTCTGGATTTCGGCACTGCTCTGGATGACCTGACCACGGACCTGATCTACTATGACAGAGATGATATTTCGGAGGAGGCCAGGACCAACCGCAGGATCCTGAGAGAAGCCATGATGGCGGAAGGCTTTGCCCCCTACGACGGGGAGTGGTGGCACTTCTGCTACGGCGATAAAGAGTGGGCCTTCTACTACAAAAAAGACAAGGCCCTGTACAACCAGGTCTACAGCTTCGAGGATCTGGATATTGAAGAGGAGTAGGGAAGTAATTTAAAAGCCCCGGAAGCCGTTGCTGGCTTCCGGGGCTTTTGTTATATTTACTTTCTTATAAATGTCTGATCGCCATGTGGCAGTCCGTCGGGGTCGGAAATGTAGCGTTCCACGGTCATGTGCAGATCATATTTGTCGCGGAGCCTTGCTATCTCGCTCATCATGGATGAGGCGTGATGCCTGTCCAGAGAACCCTGATCACTCCAGCTGTCGATGAGGAGCACGGTCTCGGGATCACTCAGAGGGATGAAGTATTCGTACCTTTCATTTCCCTCTTCGGCCCTGATTTCTTCAGCGATGCCGCGGGCTTCCATTTCTTCCGCAAATCTTCTGGCGTTCCCATTGGTCCCTTTATAGTAAAGATTGACAGTAATACTCATGTATCTGCTCCTCCATGGCCTCAGGCCTGTTTATTTGGATGTTATCTCTTTGATGCATTCTATGGCGTGATCGGTCTCCTCCTCGGTGTTGAAGTATCCGAAGGTGAACCTGACTGTGCCTCTGGGATAGGTTCCCAGGGTCCTGTGTGCCAGCGGGGCGCAGTGCAGCCCGCACCTGGTCATTATTCCGCAGCTGCTCTCCAGCCGGTAGGCCGCATCGGCATTATCCATGGCTTCGAAATCCAGGGATACCACCCCGACTCTTCCTGCCGTTCCCGCCGGGCCTATGACTTTCACACCGGGAATGTCCCGGACCCCATCGATGAATCTGCCTGCGAGCCTCAGCTCGTGGGCAAGGATCCGGGAGGGGGTCTCAGTCCGTATGAATTTCAGCGCCTGGTTGAGTCCGATGATGCCCGGGATGTTCAGGGTGCCCGGCTCGAATTTGTCAGGCAGGAAGTCCGGCATCTCAAGTGAATCGGAGATGGAGCCTGTTCCGCCCGTAACTATGGGATCCATCATATCGGCCAGTTCGTCGGTGATCATTATGGCTCCGATGCCCTGTGGCCCCAGCAGTCCTTTATGGCCGGGAACACACAAGCCGGCCAGCTCCAGTTCATCGAAATCTATGTCGACCGCGCCTGCCGCCTGGGAGGCATCCAGCACCAGGGGGATCCCCCTGGCTCTGCATATTCCGCTTATGGCAGCAGCGTCCTGAAGGGTCCCGGATACGTTGGAGGCCAAGTTGATAACTGCGAGCTTTGGGCCGCGGTCCAGCATCTTCTCAAAAGCTCCAGGATCCAGCCGTCCCTCCCCGTCGCAGGGGCAGGTGGAGACCTCTACGCCGGCTTTGGAAAGATCGTCGGCAGGGCGTGCCACAGCGTTGTGCTCCATGGAGGAGATCACCAGCCGGTCGCCGGATCTGAGGGCGCCTTTCAGAATAAAGTTCAGGCCGTAGGTCACGGAGGGGACGAAGACCACGTTCTTCTCGCTGAGTTTTTTGCGCTCCCTTCCCATGCCGAACAGATCCATGAGCATGGACCTGGTCTCCAGTACGGTGTCCGCTACGTCATAGGCAGCCTGATATCCGCCTCTGTTTATGTTGGCGCCGGATTCTTCTATATATCGTTTTATGGCGTCTCCCACACCGGGAGCCTTGGGGAAGCTGGTGCTTCCGTTGTCCAGATAGATTTTCCTCATGGTTAAATACTACTACCCCGCTGCGGGACGTCATAATCGAATATTTCTATCGAAATATTTTTACCATTGACAAAATCTATCGATGTTTCCGTGATCGATCAAAAGGACAAGATTTTACCGTATTTTGCAGGACTATCTACGGTTTTAATAGAAAACCGCTTATCCATGAGA
>JAEEOX010000101.1 GCA_016284485.1 Bacillota bacterium
AGAATACAAGGATGCTTCGTATCTGACAGAGAAGTGAACTCCGTAATAGATTACGTTAAGTCTCAGGTGGAAGGAACCGGTCAGGACGCACGTCAGGCTGAGATCCTGGCAAGGATCGAACGCTCAGATACTAACGGCTCATCCGCAAAGGAACAGAGCAACGGCGGCGACGAACTCCTGATGGATGCCATCGAACTCGTCATAGACTCCGGCAAAGCCTCAGTATCCATGCTCCAGAGAAGATTCAGGATCGGCTATAACAGAGCCGCCAGGATCGTGGATATCATGGAAGAGATGGGCGTTGTTGGGCCTCAGGACGGTTCCAGCCCCCGCCAGGTCATCATGACCAGGGAAGAGTTCGAGCAGCTTCAGAGCGCTCAGGAATCCGGTGAAGAACAGGAGATGCTATTCTGATGAAGGTATATTTTGAGACTCTGGGATGCCCCAAGAATTTCAACGACACTCAGGCTGCCGAAGCTTTCTGTCTGAAGGAAGGCCTCGGCATCGCTGACGGTCCCGAAAGCGCTGACGTCATCGTAGTCAACACCTGCGGCTTCATAAACGATGCGAAAAAGGAATCCATAGATAAGATCTTCGAAATGGCGGAATACCGCGAAGAGGGCAAAAAAGTGGTGGTCTCCGGCTGTCTGTCACAGAGATATGCAGCGGAACTCACCTCGGAAATGCCTGAAGTTGATCTCTTTGTGGGAGTAAACGACTACGAAAGGCTTCCCGGACTGATCAGGTCTTTGACCGACAGTCCTCTGGAAAACAGAAACCTTTCCTCTTCAGACTGCGAATACGCATCCAGGCTTCCTTTGCTGGACAGGCATCTTGAAGAGGGTGCTTACTCGGCTACCCTCAGGATCGCCGAAGGCTGTGATAACCGCTGCGCATACTGCGTCATACCTTCCATAAGAGGCGGATACAGATCCAAATCCATGGAAGACGTGGTAAAGGAAGCGGAGATCCTGGCAGAAAAAGGCATAAAAGAGATCATCCTCATAGCCCAGGACGTAACTAACTACGGTGTGGACATCTACGGCAAATTCATGCTTCCCGAACTTCTTAAGGAACTGGTGAAGGTGGAAGGCATACGCTGGATAAGGCTGATGTACTGCTATGAGGACAGGATCAGCGACGAGCTCATCCGCGTCATGGCAGAAGAACCTAAGATCTGTCACTATATCGACGTTCCCATCCAGCACTCCTCTGATAATACTCTTAAAGAGATGAAGCGGAGGTCCACAGGAGCTTCCATCAGGGACACCATGGGAAGGCTGAGAGCAGCAATGCCCGACATAGCCATAAGGACCACCCTTATCGTGGGATTCCCGGGAGAGACCGAAGAGGATTTTGAAGACCTTCTGGACTTTGTTGAGGAGCAGAAATTCCAAAGACTCGGTGTTTTTGCATATTCACAGGAAGAGGGCACAGTGGCCGGTGACCGTGAGGACCAGATCCCTGAAGAGGTGAAGGAATCCAGGCTGGATCAGATAATGAGGATGCAGCTTGAGATCAGCTATCAGCATAATCAGGAACTGATCGGCTCCGTGCTGGAAGTCCTGGTGGAAGACATGGATGAAGATGGCAGCTATGTCGGAAGGAGCAGATATGATGCCCCTGAGATAGACAATTCCGTAATATTCACATCGCCGGTTTCTCACAAGCCAGGCGACTTTGTGAAGGTATATATAAACGACGCCTACGATTATGATCTTGTGGGTTATGAAACGGAGGTGGAGATCTGATGAATCTTCCTAACAAACTGACTATAGCCAGAATAATAGCAGTACCGTTCTTTATAGCTGCATACTATCTGGAATGGCACCTTGTGGCTTTTTTGATCTTCATAGCTGCGTCCTTTACGGACATGCTTGACGGCAAGATCGCCAGAAAATATAACCTGGTGACCAATTTCGGCAAGATCATGGATCCGCTGGCAGACAAGGTTCTGGTATATTCCGCATTCTGCCTTATGGTTCCCGATCCGGTGCCGGGATGGATGCTGATCATCATTCTCGCCAGAGAATTCCTGGTGGCAGGCGTCAGGACAGTGGCAGCCTCTGAAGGCATAGTCATCGCAGCTGCCATGAGCGGCAAGATCAAGACCGTGCTCCAGATGGTGGCAGTATGCATGCTTTTGATGGCTCCCGTCATAAACACGTCATGGTTCCTGATCCTGGGCAAGATCGTGCTCTGGGCAGCCCTCGTGATGACGGTTATCAGCGGAGTCCAGTACGTAGTTGACAACAAACAGGTATTTTCCAAGTAAAGGAACGGCATATGAAAACAGCTATACTCACAGTCGGCACTGAGATACTCTTCGGCCAGGTGGTGAACACCAACGCCGCATATCTTTCAAAAAGCCTTCAGAATCTGGGCTATGACGTAATGTACCACTATACCGTGGGCGACAACCCGGGAAGGCTGAAGGAACTCCTTGATTTTGCATACCATGACTGGGACCTTATAATAACCACAGGCGGTCTGGGACCCACCCAGGACGACCTTACAAAAGAGATCATCTCCGAGTATTTCGGAGAAAAACTGGTGGAATATCCGGACCAGCTGAAGATCCTCACGGATCATTTCAAGAACTCCAGATACAAATGGACCGAGAACAACCGCAAGCAGGCCTGGTTCCCTGAGAACAACTGCACGGTACTGGCCAATCCTCACGGCACGGCTCCCGGCTTCATGATCTCAAAGAACGGCAAAAATATCATCGCCATGCCCGGACCTCCCAGAGAGATGACCGAGATGTTCGAGACCCAGGTGAAGCCCATTCTGGAATCAAAGCGAGACAGCGTGATCTATTATAAGATCATCCGCACCATCAATCTGGGTGAATCAAGCATGGAGACCATACTTCTTCCTCTGATCGACGGTCAGACGGATCCCACCATCGCAACCTACGCCAAGGAAGGGGAGTGCAGCTTAAGAGTCACTTCCAAGCGTCCCACCTATGAAGAGGCCAAGGCTGCCTGCGATGAGATGATCGGAAAGGTGAACGAACTCATCGGAGAATATATCTACAGCTATGAGGACGAAGATCTTCTGGACGTTGTAGGCAGGATCCTGAAGGAAAAGAACATCACCATTTCCTGCGCGGAAAGCTGCACCGGCGGTGGTTTTGCAAAGGCTCTTACAGACGTGCCCGGCATCTCTCAGGTCTTTGAGAGAGGTCTGGTAACATATAACTGGAAGGCCAAGGAAGAGGAACTGGGCGTATCCCGGGAAACTCTTGAAAAATACACTGCAGAGTCCGAAGAGGTAGCCCTTGAGATGGTCACCGGCCTTAAGAAAAAGACCGGATCAGACCTCTGCATCGCCATAACCGGAGTGGCAGGACCGGAGGACATGAGCCCCGACAAGCCTGCGGGAATGGCGTACATCGGCATAAGCTATAAGGACGAGACCCGCGTCGTCAGGGTATG
>JAEEOX010000102.1 GCA_016284485.1 Bacillota bacterium
ATGAGCAACGATTCCTGTCGGTCAGATTTTTTCCTCAAAAAGTTTCCAGGTTTTCGGGGGTCTCGGACTGTATTCCAGAGATTCAAGAAATTCCTCATTCATGTGGATACCGAGGCCCGGTCCATCAGGCAATTCCAGATATCCATCCTTCACCTTGATCTGATTGAAGGCCATCTTGTCCCCTATCTCTTCATGCCAGGGGAAGGTCTCCACTGAACTGAGGTTGGGCATAGTACAGGCGGCGTGTATGGTGGCGTTCAGTGAAACGGTGGAGCTGTTGCAGTTATGAGGACCTACCTTGATATAATTGGCTTCAGCTATGGCGGCGATATCGCACATTTCTGCGATGCCTCCCACCACTGAAACGTCAGGATTGATATAGTCCACGCAATTGAGCTTGCACACTTCGTTGAACCAGCGCTTCCCGTACATCGCCTCCCCTGCCACCAGAGGAAGGTCTGTTTTCATCTTAATGTCCCTGAGCACATTCAGATCATCCGGCCCTATGGGTTCCTCGTACCAGCAGATGTTGTACTTCTCGATGGCCCTGGCCACGCTCAGCGCCAGCCTTGCGTCCGTGGTCCTCCATACGTCGATCATTATTCTGTAGTCAGGTCCAAGCCCCTCCCTGAAGTGTGCGATCCGAGCGATCATCTCGTCCTCAGTTTCGTCATTTGCAAAGGGGTAGAGTTTGAAGGCGCTGTAGCCGTACCTTGCTGCCAGCTCCCTGGCCATGGACACTTCCTCATCGGGGGTCTTGACTCCGTCGGGTCCCAGGTTGGCGTAGGCCGGCAGTTTTTTGTGCACCGGTCCTCCCAGAAGGTCGTAAACGGGGACCCCCAGGGACTTCCCGAGAATGTCGTACATGGCGATCTCTATGCCGCTGAAAGCGCAAAACAGGTCTATGCCCGGCCGCCGCTCACCGAAAAGATTGTATCCCCAGTTGCGGAACCTGCTTATCATGCAGGGATCGCTCCCCACCAGATACGCCTTCATCTCCTCTATGTGGGTAACTGTTGATCTCTCACGGTCGGCCAGTGTATAGCACTCTCCCCACCCCGATATTCCTCTGTTGGTCTCGATCTTGACCAGAAGGAACTGTTTGGTGCCGCTCCAGTTGTATGTCACTTCCGATGCAGGTACTGTGGGTACGATGTAGGTTTTGATATCTGTGATCCTCAGGTCGCTCATGTCTTCGCACGCCTCCTCGTATCAGCTTAAAGTCAGTCTCTGACCGACAGTGCCGTAATGTCACGGACGTCAGAAACATTTTCCAGATCCATGATCAGTTCATACAGTTTTTCGGTTTTTTCTGTCCCCAGCAAAGGCGTAGAACAGTTCATAAATTTTTCCTTGAGGTCTTCGTCCGGTATCGGATCCGTGAGATGCCCCACCGGGAAGTTCCTGACGGTCTCAAACACGCGTCCGTCCTTCAGGGTCACCGTGACCTTTGCCGGACCGTTGCCGGCCTCAGAAGGCAGGTGGTTGTAATCATCGATCTCATACATCACGGATTTTTTGATGGCATCCTGTATCTCGGGACGCTCTATGACGTCCTTTCTGTAGTAGTCGGGCACATTGGGCAGTCCGGCCATGTAAAGACCTATCTGGAATCCCACGCTGAACTTCGCCTCCTCGCCGTCCTTGGGATCAGGATTTCTCAGTTCCCTTATGGACGCGGCGGAAAGACCCATTTCGATCTTCTCCACCTCAGAAAGGGTGAACTCATTTTGCTTTGCGATGTCCAGGAAAGCATCAAAGGGTCTGTGTCCGCTGCTGCAGGACGGCCATCTCTTGATGGTGAATCCCGGGGCACATATATCCCAGTCCTTTCCCATGGATCTCATCACTCTTTCAAAATATCCGTCTTCATCTCTCAGACCTGCATACTCAAATATGTAGCCCTCTTTACCTTCAAGAGCGATCTCTGAGGCAGTGATACCGTCTCTGGCCAGGATGGCTGCTCTCAGTCCGTCTTCAGCGGTCTTACCGATATGCACTGACTTTGTGAGCGTACCGAAGTTCTCGCGCACGCCGGAAGCCATTGAAGCTGCTATGCCGATGGCGTTTGCGGTCCGCTCCCTGCTGAGTCTCATGAGATATGCGGCTCCGGCCGCAGCTCCGATAACGCCGGTTATGCTGCTGCAGTGCCATCCCCTCTCATGGAGGCTCTTTGCCATTATCCTTCCGATCTTGCACTCCACCTCCGTGGCGATGAGAAAGGCCTTTAAAAGGTTAAGGCCTGATTCGCCGTTCTCCTCTGCCAGCGCCAGCACGGTGGGAAGGACCGCCGCCGTCGGATGTCCCAGATTGGAGGATGATGTATCATCCAGTTCCAGTTCATGTCCGGATATCCCGTGAACGAAGGCTGCGTCCCGGGGAGTCAGTTTCTCTCCCTTCCCGCCTACCAATGTGCAGCTGCCACGGGAAGAGGAAACTAGCGCCATTTTCACAGCGCTAGTTTCTACACCCGTTATCATGGCACCGTAGGTATCTAAAACAGATCTCTTTGCGAGATATAAAGCTTCCTCGGTAAACTCCGCCGGCTCTGCGACGAAATCTGCGATAATGGTGCTTATGCTCATTATTCTGCCTCCCTGATCATCTGATCTGCAGTTTCAAAAAGCTTTTTCTTTGTGGCGGCAAGGAGATCCCTCTTTCCGCGCCACTCTTTTTCTTTTCCGTCGAGATACTCGAAGCCGCTGTCGATCATGGCCTGAACGCAGACAGGGCTCGGGCCTCCGGGCAAGCTGCGTCTCATTACGTTTTCCACGGGATCCAGAGCGTTCCTTATGTCTTCTTCAGACATTCCGACGCTGATGTTAAGTACCTCCTGTGCGGCCCTGTCGATAAACTCCGAATCTATGGCGTGAACGCTGCGCTTCTCTTTGTCGGCATTCACCACCACTCTTCCGACTATGGCCTTTGCCGCAGAGAACGAAAGACCGTATGACATTACCATCTTGTCCGCAAGGTCTGTCACGGTGGAAAATCCGTCCGCCGTCACCTTTAGGGCACGTTCACGGTCCACTTCAAGGGTCCTGACTATGCCTTCAAGCAGATATGTGCTGTCCAGCGTCAGCTGTGCGATCCTGTAATATCCGCTGACGACGAATCCCGGTTCACGGCCGTTCCCAAGGGGATAAGCCTTCATGGTGGTCAGCATCTCCTGAAGAATTCCGAAGGTCTTTTCCCCGGATCCTCTCAGAGTTTCCAGCGCCACAGGGTTGCGCTTCTGCGGCATGATAGTGCTGTAAGAGCAATATGGCAGAGCCAGACGGGATATGCCCATTTCGTTCATGTTCCAGAGAAGCAGGCTTTCGCACATTCTTCCCACATTGCT
>JAEEOX010000103.1 GCA_016284485.1 Bacillota bacterium
CTGAAAGCCCGGAAAAATATACGATGCCCTCTGTACCGGCTGTCTCTTCGTAAGATACGTTGTCCCCTGTTGTATTTGTTCCAGTCAGACTGAAGACCGCCCCTGGAAGCGTGACCGAGGGATCCTTTGAGTCTACTTTTCTGAAGCTGAAATCGAAGGTATAGACTGTGGATTCAGCTTTGGGCATGCCGGGGTCATCAGGGTCATCATATGGAGTCGCACCGCTTACGGATGTGGGGTCATTTGAATAAACCACCTTGACTGTGTTCAGATTTCCTTCAAGATCAAGAGCCGCATCAGTTCCCAGTTTTGCCTCATATCTGACCGTAACTGAAGTTCCTCCGTTTGCAAGTATCCAGTCCGAATCGAAGTCGATGGTCAGAGTCTGTCCAGCCAGACTGACAGTATAGTTTGACCCATCTACCGATGTCCCAGATGCATCTTTTACTACAACCGAATCCTTGTCAAAAGTGAGACCTTCAGCTGCCGTGTCCACAAGCCTGAACACTGCGTCCGAGTAAACAGCCGGGTCATAACTTGGGATCGATGTTGTAACGATATAGGGTACGGTGTCTTCATACGAATAAGATCTGATCCCATCCTCCGTGTCTTTCGTTACAGTGACTCTTGAGTGCTTTACCTCTGTCCTTCCCCCTGATACAGTCCAGCTTCCGTTGCTGATGTCCAGCGAGCCTGACGTTATGGCAGAATTTGAATCATATCCAACGGAGATGATGGCAGGATTGTAGACATTGCCGCTCACTCCTTTAACAAGGACCAGATACATTCCTGCACTCAGTCCGTCTGCTCTGTAGGTGCAGGCTGTTGACCCGTCCCCGATAGAATGCCCGTCCGATGGGGTCACGTCATTCATTGAAACGCCGGTAACGGCCAGATCTCCGTTCTGGATCTTCAGTGTGACAGACTGAACCTCTCCGAGGGTCGGATGCTCAAGATCCGCGATCGAAACCCCTTCAACAGGTTCATAGCCCTTGAGGCCCGCAGAAGAATATTCTGCATTTACGATCTTATAAGCCTTCACCGTCGCCCCATGTTCCACATTTGTCAACGTTATCGATGCAGTATCCGCCGATGACGGCACCGCAATGCTTTCAGCAGCCGACACGGGGGACACAGCAAGGATAGTTACCGCAGCACAGATCGCTGCTTTGGCCAATAGTTTTTTCAGTTTCATTTCTCTCTCCTTTTCCCTTTTGAATTGATTTTATGTATAAAAAAACGGCATGAGACATGCCGTTTAATTATCAGATTTAGTTTTATCTGCTATCCTCTGACCACTGTATCAAGTTTGCCCACAAGATACGATGATCTGGTCATTCCGATGTTATTGACGAATATTACATCATCGATTCCATGTTCAAGCACATAATTGATGACGTTCACAGAGGTGTACCTGTAGTCCATGACGATGACCTTGTTATAGTGGTCAGCAAGGTAAGGCACGAAGCAGTTGCCGAAAGATTCCTTGACAACAAGACATGTGGAATCATCCTGCCTGTCCTCGTTCACCAGTACTCTGAAGTCTCCGTCGCCTTCGATGAAGGAGTTGTACTTGAAGGAGATGTCATAATCGGTGTAGTCCAGGATAACGTCCTTCTTTACGTCGTTTCCGTTCCCATCCTTTCCTGCCATGTAGACATTGGAAATGGGATAGTACGCCACGAGTTCATCGGGATTTGCCTGAAGAGCGGCGCTCCTGGTGTCGTAGTAGAACGTCCCAAGGTACTTGCCCATGTCTTTGACCGGTCTTCTGTCGAGAGCGATGGGAAGAAGTCCTTTTGCGTCACAGAATACTTCGTACGCGTAATATGCTCCCATGCTTGTCCAGTGATGGTCGGTCCTGAAGTAAATGTATTTGTCCCTGTTCTCCATGAGGTGGTCATAGAGATCCAGATTGATCACGTTGCCATTAAACTTGGAATAAAGGTTGTCCAGAGCCGTCTTCTGATTGGAACCCTTCATCTGATCCCTGTATGCGTCAGGAACTGTGATACCTGCAGATGTAGGAACGATCATTGAATAGACATTGGCGCTTCCCTTAAGTTTGTCTGCAGTATAGTTTACGATGTCACAGTAATGAGCAGCCGTGCTGTCCACATAGTCATAAAGCTCGAAAGCTGTGTCGCCGATCAGTGCGATGAATCCGCTGTAGCTGAGATCACCGTTTGCCTCGATGACAGGATATGTCTTCTCGGGAACAGATACCTCTGTGGTAGTAGTATCGTCTGTTGGCTCTTCGGTATCCTCATTCTCCTCACTGTCTTCAGTCTCCTCTTCCGGTTCAACTGCAACAGCGCTGTCGAAAGCAGCCTTTATGATCGACTTGGCGTTGTCCTTGTCATCTGTGACGCAGAACGCAAGGAGGTTGCTCTTCCTTTCAAGGACAGAGTTCTCAGATACCTTGTTGGCTTCTTCAGGATCGTACTTCTCATATGCGTCCGCCAGATCCTTGAAGTAGAGTTCAACGGTCTCCTCAGCAGAGATCGCAGCTTCTTCATCCTTGAACTCGAAGACTCCGAAGCAGTCTGTGCATGCGCTGCTTGCAATGAAGAAATAGCCTTCTTTGTATTCCGGAATGGCAAGGAAAGTATCTACTGCATCAACATTGACCTGCTGAAGTTCGCTTTCATAAGTGACGTCTTCGACAAGTGAAGTGGCCAGAGCCACAGTGTCCATGTCAAAAGGTCCTTTTTCTCCGCCGCATCCGGTGAAGAGAAGCATCAAAGCAATTATAACTGCAACGATGGTCACAAATCTTGATGTGCGTTTTTTCTCAAAAACCATTGGTGTTATTCCCTTTCTTGAGCAGATTGAAATCAAATCAGATTATACATTACCATATTCGTTTTGTTTTGTCATTGTTTTATTCCAACAAGTGGACAAAAAACTTAAAAAATGATAGGATAACTGGTAATGATATGAAAGGAGATCAACATCATGGTTTCTCCGGGAAGAGTATGCTTCACGGTTTTTGGAATAGATATAATGTGGTACGGCGTTCTCATCGGATTCGCCTTTATTCTGGCCACCCTCATAAACTACAGACGGGCGCCTAAATTCGGTCTGAAGCCAGACACATTTCTCGACGTCATAATCTGGCTGATCCCCTCTGCTCTTGTGGGCGCCAGACTCTATTACGTCATATTCAACTGGTCATATTATCAGAACAATCTGGCTGAGATAATCAACACCAGAAACGGCGGTCTCGCCATCCACGGCGGCATCATTCTGGGTATAATCGCAGTATATTTCGTGGCCAGACACGACAAGGAAAGTTTCCCCGACATCCTGGATGTTCTCGCTCCCGTACTGGCTCTCGGACAGGCCATCGGAAGATGGGGCAACTTCTTCAACGAGGAAGCTCACGGAACAGAGACTGACCTTCCCTGGGCTCAGATCATAGACGGAAAAGGATATCATCCCACCTTCCTCTACGAATCCATCTGGTGCTTCCTGTTGTTCGTATTCCTCATCTGGTTCTCCAACCACAAAAGGACCTTCAAGGGACAGATAATCTGCCTGTACTTCATGCTTTATTCCTTCGAAAGATTTTTCGTGGAAGGTCTCAGGACCGACAGTCTGATGATCGGACCTCTGAGGCAGGCTCAGGTGATAAGCATCGTCCTCTTTATAGGAGCCTTTATCCTCTACCGTATTTTGCGCAAAAAACTTCCGCTGGACAACAAAGCTGCGGAATCAGAATTGACATATAAGGAGTGATCAATATGAAACTCGGAATCGTAGGATTGCCTAACGTCGGCAAGAGCACACTGTTCAACGCCATCACAAAGGCCGGCGCCGAAGCCGCCAATTACCCATTCTGCACCATCGAACCCAACGTGGGAATGGTCACTGTCCCTGATGTGAGGGTGACCAAGCTCCACGAGGTCTACAATTCCAAAAAGACCACCTATGCGACCATTGGTTTCTGCGACATCGCAGGTCTGGTAAAGGGCGCATCCAAGGGCGAAGGTCTGGGCAATAAGTTCCTGGGTCACATCCGTGAGGTGGATGCCATTGTCCACGTTGTCAGATGTTTTGAGGACGATAACATCGTCCACGTCGAAGGCAAGATCGACCCCAGAAACGACATAGAGACCATCGACACAGAGCTTCTTTTAAGCGACATGGAGATTCTGGAAAGAAGGATCGCCAAGACCGAGAAGCAGGCCAAATATGACAAGTCTGCCACCTGGGAGGCCGAACTGTTAAAGAGAGTCTACGATCAGCTGGCCGAGGGCACCAATGCGAGAGCAATGGATTTCGATGAGGAAGAAACTGAATTCATCAAAGAAGTCGGTCTCCTCTCCTACAAGCCTATCATATATGTCGCCAACGTAGATGAGTCCGGAGTAACAGATGCAGACTCAAATCCTTACGTTCAGATCGTCCGCGACATCGCCGAATCAGAAGGATCCCAGTGTGTTGTGATCTGCGCTGAGATAGAGGCAGAAGTTGCAGACTTCGACGATGATGAGAAGGCAATGTTCCTTGAAGAGATGGGTATTGAGGAATCCGGACTTGATCAGCTGGTGAAGTCCTCATACAAGCTGCTGGATCTCATTTCCTTCCTCACCGCAGGTGAAGATGAAGCCAGGGCCTGGACCATCAAGAACGGTACCAAAGCACCTCAGGCTGCAGGCAAGATCCACACCGATTTCGAGAGAGGTTTCATAAGAGCCGAGACCATAGCCTATGACAAGTTCGCAGAAGTCGGATTCTCAATGGCAAAGGCCAAGGAAGCCGGTCTCCTCCGTTCTGAAGGCAAGGAATATGTCATGAAGGACGGAGACATAGTGAACTTCCTGTTCAACGTATGATCAGACCTATAAAAGGTATTTAAAAGGGGCCCTGAGGCCCCTCTTTTATTGCTCTATTTGATCTCTCTCAGACTTCCGTCCCTGGCCAGCGCCGTTCCGATGGCAGTTCCGTACTCTCCTTCTTCAGGGATGATGAAGTTGCAGTCCGGGAAAAGGACGTTCACCGCATCAACCACTCTGGTACACTCTTCCATATTGGTGAGAGCTCCTATCATCACGATATCTTTGATGCCGATCCCGTTAGCGATAAGTGCAGCCGTCTGGAATATATCCTCCAGCACCATGTGAATGATACCCGCCGCCTTATCCTCCTGAGTTGCTCTGGATGAGGACTTGCCGAAGCTGGCCGCTGTAGTATCCTCTCTCAGACCGGGCAGTTTCTCTTTGGAAATGTCACCGACCTGAAGATCTATGCGTTTGATGTCTCCCTGCTGGGCCATCTCTGCGATCCTGTCTATCTCGTTGGTGTTAAGGATATACTTGGAAAGCCCCAGTATGGTACCTCCTCCGATACCGATACCACCGATATGCTTGGGGACTCCGTCCTCTACACATACGTATGACGTTCCGGTTCCCATGCTGACCACCATGAATCGGTCTTTTCCCTCTGCGAAGTAAGATCCTCCCAGACCGTTTGCGGTAAATTCATCCACCTTATATGTCGGAAGTCCGTAGATCGGTCTTTCAATGCCTGAAGCCCCCACTCCGGACAGATTCACCTTGCTGATCTCACTGAGATCCAGCATGTTGTCATAAAGGAATTTACCGAACGCTCCGAATATGGAAGCCACCGGATTGTTGGAGGATATCTGCACCGGTTTTAGCATCTCTGATCTCCTGAACCCTACGATCTTTGTGGTGCTTCCTCCTATGTCTATGCCTACTGTGATACCCATTTCAAGGCCCTTTCGTTTTAATATAGTTCTTTACAGGAATTGCTTCCCATACAGGCGATATATTATCACGAAAGAGTTTTTTTGTAAACATAAGCAGTATCACTGACCTCCGATCATCCATATCATGGATGCATTTATATCATTCTGAGCCCTGAGCAGAATACTCATCAGAATAGCTGCTGCCAGTGTCATAATAAGGTTCTTCACGTTTTAACTCCCTGGTTATCCGTATTGTATTATCATCACTGCTCCACGCAGGTACCACAATTTTGCTGAATGTCAGTTCCACCTTGCCGTCACGTATTTCAGCAGACACATTGGGTATCCTGTCAAGTTCCTGTTCAAGGCTCTCAGGACCGTTCAGACCTGCATCAAGCCCCAGTTCATAATCCGATATCAGCCTTTCACAGGCCGATAGCTCCAGATAAAGATTCTCGCTTAAGGCGAACTGGATCACGAAAAGCGACAGTATAATGACAGAAGCCACAGAAGTTATCAGTTCATGCATGGATAGGCCTCCTTTGCGGCATTTACAGCCTCACGGGACACTTCATACAGGCTGTCCGGACCATTCATCATCAGAGAAAAGATGATAATTCCCAGCAGCATGAGTCCCACCGTCACCATCAGCTGTTTCATCAGCCTGTCCCCTCTGTCTGTTGCTGCTGGATCGAACCTTTAAAGGTCTCCTCGATCTGCATGGTACCGTTGGAGACCACGGACTCAGCTGCGGAAAGCAACGAATTATCCGGGCCCAGTATGAACTGACTTACTATCACCGTCCCGAGTATTATGGTTCCGATGATTATGATTATGTTTTTCATGTATGTTAAACCCCTTTCGAAATAATGGTTTCAGTACAGGAATCTCAGGCTTTCCAGCGTATCCATGAACACTACCACCACCAGGAAGTTTATGAGAAGCGCAAAAAACGCAGCCGCCGCCAGAAACGTACACACCGCAGCCCTTCTCTCAGACGCCTTCATGGCCTCTGTGGTCCTGACTTCCCTTATCACACCGATGAAGATATCTATTTGCGGCACAAGTTCAGCAGGATCTATCCTGTCCATCTTGGAC
>JAEEOX010000004.1 GCA_016284485.1 Bacillota bacterium
TTAGATCCTCGAAGGAAATGTATTCGTCTGCACTGGCGTTTATAATGGTCTCGCTGGGCCTGATCTTGACTATCTCGTTGAGAAGAGTCTGGTAAGGATCTCTTCCCCTGTATTCTGTAAGGAAAAGCTCTCCCGTAGAGATGTCCGAATAGCAGATGCCCACGCTTCCGTCCGCAGGCTCGAAATATACGGAGCAGATGTAGTTGTTCTCGTCCTCCTTGAGGGCCAGACCTGATGTGAGGGTCCCGGGTGTCACCACCCTTATGACGTCTCTCTTCACAAGCCCCTTTGCCAGGGCGGGATCCTCGGTCTGTTCGCATATGGCCACCTTGTATCCTTTTTCGATAAGCTTGGCCACATAACTGTCGGCAGCGTGGAAAGGAACGCCGCACATGGGCGCCCTTTCCGGCTGACCGACGCTTTTTCCTGTAAGAGTAAGTTCCAGTTCACGGGACGCAGTCTTGGCGTCGTCGTAGAACATCTCATAAAAATCCCCGAGTCTAAAGAACAGTATGCAATCCTTATACTGCTCTTTAATATTGAAATATTGTTCCATCATCGGAGATAATTTTTCCATGAGTTTACTTTCCCTGCTTTGCGTTGTAGGCCTTGATGCCTTCCTTGATGATATTGATACCCTTCTTCATGTCTTCAGCCTTGAGGACATAAGCGATACGGATGTCGGACTTGCCGACTCCGGGTGTTCCGTAGAATCCTGCTGCAGGAGCGAACATGGTGGTCTCGCCGTCAACGTCGAACTCCTGAAGGAGGAACATGAGGAACTTCTCGGCGTCATCCACCGGAAGCTGGCATGTGATGTAGAATGCTCCCTCGGGAACACCGTACTTGATGCCTTCGATCTCGTTCAGAGCCTGAACGGATACGTCTCTTCTGTACTCATATTCTTTCTTGATATCGTTGAAATATGAAGGATCAAGGTTGTAGAGAGCAGCTGCTCCGACCTGGTCAAGTGTCGGGCAGCAAAGTCTTGCCTGGCAGATCTTCATCAGGTTCTGCATAAGTTCTCTGTTCTTGGAAGCGATGGAACCGATCCTTGCTCCGCAGGCGGAGAATCTCTTGGAAACGGAGTCGACGATGATCACGTTCTGCTCAGCTTCCTTGAAGCTTCCGAAGGAACGGAGTTCTCTTCCGTCATAGGTGAATTCTCTGTAAACTTCGTCGCAGATGAGATAAAGGTCATTCTTTACGACGATGTCAACGATGAGAGCCATCTCTTCTTCGGTAAGTACCTTGCCGGTGGGGTTGCCCGGGCTGATGATGGCGATGGCCTTTGTCTTCGGAGTGATGACGCCCTCGATCTTCTCTCTTACAGCATACTGATATCCGTCCTCAGCTGTTGTGGGGATGGCAACGATGTCTCCGCCGGCAGCCTTGATGAAGGTCTTGTAGTTGGTGTAGAAAGGTTCTGCCATGATGACTTCATCGCCCTCGTCGAGGATGGCTGTCATGATCATGCTGAGAGCCTCGGAACCGCCGTTGGTGATGAGAAGATCATCTGTGGTGTAGTCGAGACCGATCCTCTTGTAGTAACCTACCAGAGCGTCCAGCAGTTCGGGAATACCGTGGGAGTTGGCATATGCCAGAACTTCCTGGTTGAAGTTCTTGACCGCGTCAAAGAATACTGTGGGTGTCTTGATGTCCGGCTGACCGATGTTCAGACCGTAGACCTTCTTGCCCTGCTTCCTTGCCGCGTCTGCGTAGGGTACGAACTTTCTGATTGGAGACAGTTCCATCTCCTGGATTTTTTGTGAAAGCTTCATTTTTTCTCTCCTTGATCTTAAATATTTTTATAAAGCTATTTGCCCAATTCCCTGTGGGAACTGTTAACGATGTTATGGATGTCCTCCTCCGTCACCGGGCTGTCCGGACCGGTCGGAGCCTTCTCAAGGTACAACAGGTACTCGATGTTGCCTTTGGTGCCTGTTATGGGGCTGAAGGACAGTTTTAAAGGCCTCAAACCGGCGTTTTCAGCCAGTTTCAGCGTGTTCCTGAGAACTTCTTCGTGTACTGCGCTGTCCCGGACGATACCGCCTTTTCCGACCTTGTCCCTTCCGGCCTCGAACTGAGGCTTGACCAGGGATACCATCCTTCCTCCCAGGCGCAAAAGATCCGACGCCGGAGGGAAGATGAACTTGAGTCCGATGAAGGAAACGTCTGCGGTGACGAAGTCCATCTTTTCGAATGTCACGGGGTCGATGTCCCTTATGTTGGTCTTTTCCATGACCACCACCCTGGGATCTGTCCTCAGCTTATAGTCCAGCTGGTTGGTGCCCACGTCAAGGGCATAGACCTTCGATGCGCCGTTCTGCAGCATACAGTCAGTGAAACCTCCGGTGGATGATCCGATGTCCATGCATACTGCATCATCCAGATCTATGTCCCAGAGCTTAATGGCCTTCTCAAGTTTGAGGCCCCCTCTGGAAACGTAGGGACAGCTGTTTCCCTTGACAGTAAGCTCTGCTTCAGTGTCCACCTGCATCCCCGGTTTGTCATAACGCTGGGTCCCTATGAACACAAGGCCTTCCATGATGGCGGTCCTGGCCTTCTCTCTGGACGGGAAAAATCCTTTTGATACAAGCAGTACGTCAAGTCTTTCCTTCATGTCACTTCTCTCCCATGGTCCTTATCTCCTCAAGGATCCTGGCTGCGATATGTTCGGCATCCAGACCGTATTTCCTGAAGAGGTCATCGTAGGAACCGTGTTCTATGAAAGCGTCAGGCCAGCCGAAGTTAAGGGTCCTGACGGGAGCGTCGGAAAGAGCTGATCTAAGGCTCTCGCCGAAGCCACCGTTTAAGATGTTGTCCTCCAGAGTGGCGACAATGCCGCAGGAACAGTCGAAATAAGGAGTAACGTCAAGAGGCTTCTCGCATTTGACGTCTACGATACCGCAGGAAACGCCCTTTTCTGCAAGGATCTCCCTGACTTCACGGGCAGTATCGTACATCTTGCCCACGGTCCAGATGTCAACGTCTGTTCCTTCGATAACTCTTACCGTGGCTTCAAGATCGTCATTAGTTGACATAATTAGATTATCGTCAATGCACTCTCCTCTGGGATATCTGATGGCACAGGGGCCTTCCTGTTCCGCCGCCCAATCCATCATGAGCCTCAGTTCCCTGCCGTTTCTGGGGCAAAGCACCGTCATTCCCGGCATGGTATTCAGATATGACAGGTCGAAAATACCGTGGTGAGTCTCACCGTCCTGCCCTACCACTCCTGCTCTGTCCATGAGGAATACAACGTTCAGACCCTGGAGGCATACGTCCTCCAGCATCTGGTCATAGGCTCTCTGAAGAAAGGTGGAATAAACGCATACGAAGGGTTTCAGCCCGCCTTTTGCAAGGCCTGCGGCGAATGTCACCGCATGTTCCTCCGCTATACCCACGTCGAAATACCTTGCGGGGAATTCATCTGCGAATGGAATAAGGCCGTTGGCGTCACCCATGGCTGCCGTTATGGCTACTACCCTGTCATCCTTCTCTGCCATTTCCAGGAGATGATCTCCCATGACATTGGAATAGCTGGGATTCCTGCTCTTCTTTATCACTTCTCCGGTCTCAGGGTCGAAGGGCCCGATCCCGTGGAACTTGCCCGGATCCTTCTCGGCATTTATATATCCCTTGCCCTTCTGTGTCAGACAGTGGATGACCACAGGTTTATCCAGGCCCTTAGCCTGTTCAAGGCTTGCCATGACACTCTTTATGTCATGTCCGTCTATGGGTCCCAGATAGGTGATGCCCATGTTTTCAAACATCAGTCCAGGTCCGTCCAGCACGGTGTTCTTAAGGTCGTCCCTGATGGTGGTGAGTCCGTGGGCGATGGATCTTCCTATGTTGGAATCTCCGGTCCTGTTCTTAACGAACTTCTTGACGTTCAGATATCCCTGAGAGGTCCTGAGGCTGGTGAAGTATCTGTACAGGCCGCCTACGTTTCTGGATATGGACATTCCGTTATCGTTGAATATGATGATGACCTTGTTTCTCCTGAAGCCTATGTTGTTCAGGGCCTCAAAGGCCATGCCGCCGGTCATGGAACCGTCTCCGATGACTGCGATGACCTCACCGTCCTCACCTTTGATGTCTCTGGCGCAGGCCATTCCCATGGCCATGGAGAGAGATGTGGTGGAATGCCCCGTGTCGAACATGTCATGCTCGGATTCCCTGATCTTCGGGAAACCGCTCATGCCGCCGAACTGTCTCAGAGTATCGAAATCCTTGGCTCTGCCCGTAAGGATCTTGTGGACGTAAGCCTGATGCCCCACGTCCCAGATGATCTTGTCCTTAGGGCTGTCGAAGATCCTGTGGAGGGCGATGGTGATCTCAACCACACCAAGATTGGAGGCCAGGTGACCTCCCGTCTTCGACACCTTATCGATAAGGAATTCTCTTATCTCAATGGCAAGAAGCTCCAGCTCCTCTTCCGACATTCCCTTCAGATCCCCGGGAAAATCGTATTCTGTAAGTTTCTTCATCATTGTCACTTATCCCTTACTCTCAGCTTATTGACAAGATCCGCAAAAAACTCAGCGTTATCGTAATATTCTGCAATGGCCTCCAGCGCATTCCCAAGAAGGATGTCCAGTATCTCATAGGCCTTGTCAAGTCCGTTGAGACTGGTGAACGTGTTCTTCTCATCCTTCAGGTCCTGGCCCGGGTTCTTGCCCATCACCTTAACGTCACCGGTGACGTCCAGAATGTCGTCAGAGATCTGGAACGCCAGACCGAAGTTGTCGGCATACTGGGAGAAACACTCGATCATCCTGTCATCCGGGTCACCCAGATAAAGGCCGGCCAGTATGGCAGCTTTGATGAGTGCGCCGGTCTTGTTGGTATGGATGTATTCCAGCATCTCGTTGGAGACCCGGTTCTTCTCGTTCTCTATGTCGGCGGACTGGCCTGCCACCATTCCTCTGATGCCGGAGCCCTTGGCGATTATGTTGGCGGCGCGCACACGTTTTTTGAGCTGTTCCATGTCATCCAGATATAAAGTCATATCTCTGGACATGATCTCGAAAGCCGTCGTCTGAAGCCCGTCTCCCGCCAGGATCGCCATGGCGTCGCCGAAGACCTTGTGGTTAGTGGGCTTGCCGCGCCTGAGATCGTCGTTGTCCATGGCCGGCAGGTCGTCGTGGATCAGGGAATACGTATGGATGTACTCTATGGCTGTGGCATAGGGAAGCGCTTCCAGCACGTTTCCTCCCGCAAAATCACAGCATGCCAGGAGCAGCACAGGTCTTAATCTTTTGCCGCCGGAGGACAGGCTGTATTTCATGGCCTCGTACAGAGTGTTGCTCTTGCTGTCAACGGAGGGCATGAGATCCAAAAGATGTCTGTCTACCAGACCTTTGTACTCTTCATATGTCTTTTCCATCTGAGACCTCTATCTTTCCCTTGGTTTCCTCAAGTACTTTTCTGCAGCTCTCGTAGGCCTTCATTCCTTCGTCATAAGCCTTGAGAGCACCGTCCAGTGTGGTTTCTTCGCTTCTTATGATCCTGACCATCTCGTCAAGTTTTTTCAGATCTTCCTCAAACATGACTGATCCTCACTCTGACTTTACCGTCTCTGAAAACTATATCGTACTCTCCGTCCTTCAGATCTTCCTTTGAAGCGACGGCCTTTCCTTCCTGATCTTCGATGACCGAGTAACCTCTCTCCATGATCCTGTAAGGGTCGTTGCCCTCCAGCATGATCTTCATCTTCTCAATGAGAGCCAGACGGTCATCCAGGTACTTCACCATCCCGTCCCTGAGGGCCTTAAGGCTGTTGTCCGCCCTGAGAGAATCATATCTCAGTTTGGATGAAAGCTGCTTCTGAAGGTCATCTCTTAAGTCCGAAATATACCTGAGCATCTCACCGATGTCCGGAACCGCCATCTCAGCGGCTGCGGTAGGTGTCTCCGCCCTTCTGTCCGCCACGAAGTCAGATATGGAAAAGTCTATCTCGTGGCCCACTGCGGATATGACCGGTATCTCACTCCTGTAGATCGCCCTGGCCAGCACTTCTTCATTGAAGGCCCAGAGGTCCTCTCTGGAACCGCCTCCCCTGCCGACGATAAGGACGTCTATGTCCTGTCTTTTCTCGTTAACTCTGTCAAGGGTGGATGCTATATCCTCGGCTGCGCCTTCTCCCTGTACCTTCACGGGGAAAACATATATGTCCACCAGCTCGTTGCGCTGCCTTATTATCTTTATGATATCTCTGACAGCCGCTCCTGTATCGGAAGTGAGTATGCCTAACTTCCTTGGGAACACCGGCAGTTCTTTCTTGTGTTCCGGGCTGAAGAGGCCTTCCTTTGCCAGTTTCTCCTTCATGAGCTCGAAGGCCACCGCCAGGTCCCCTTCTCCGGAGACCGTGAGAGATCTCACAAAAATACTGTAGTAGCCGCCTTTTTTGTATACGTTCACCTTTCCGGTGACGATCACCTTCAGGCCGTCCGCAAGTTCGTACCTCAGAGCGTTTGCATAAGACGAGGCCAGGAAGCAGTTTATCTTGGAGTTCTCATCGGTGATGCTGAAATACACGTGCCCCGAGCTGTGATGCTTGAGGTTGGTGATCTCACCGGTGACCGCTATGTCCATGAGGAGAACGTCGCTCTCGAACACTCTAGCGATATACTCGTTCAGTTGTGTAACCGTTATGGGTCTGAGAGCCATTATCTCCTGAGTCCCAGAAGAGCGACGCCAACGGCGTTATCACCCGAAAGTTCGGGATCGCCGAAAACTATGACGTGATCCGCCGGGATATTCTCCTTCAAATAGTTCCTTAAGTATTCCGAAGACGATACGCCTCCGGCAAATATGAATTTACGGACTCCCAGGGTCTTTCCCAGGTATTCCGTCATCTTTAAGATGGAATCCGCCAGTTTATGGAAGACTTCGCGGACAAGTCCCGGCTGTTCGCCGGGCTCTGAGGCCTCTAACGCCCTCATAGACTGGGTTTCTATGCCGCTTAAGTTCAGATACCCGTTTCTGAAGGTAACGGGCTTCAAAACGGCAGTTTCGGTTCCGGCGCCCATTGCGATCCTGTCCAGTTCTTCCCCTGACGGGAAGCTGAGACCCAGCTTCTGGCCCAGTCTGTCCAGCACCTGTCCGAAGGCGATATCCAGGGTGCCTCCCACTATCTCATTACCGTAGACCGCCTCAGTGGTGCCTCCCGAGAAATGGAAGAACGCCACGTCCTCATCATCCCTGAGGGGCGAAAAGAACTTCACCGCCTCCATGTGTCCTTCCTGGTGGCTGAATTCCTTAAGCGGAACATTGAGAGCAGCTGCCAGTTCCCTGGCCATTCTCTCCCCTGCCATGAAACATGGCATATAGCTGCCTTCTCTGGGTCTGGGTCTGGATGAGCAGGATATGCATGTGATCCTGTCCCTGTATTCCAGAGCAGGAGCCACGGCGTCGGGAAGCCGCATGACGTGCTGGAAAAAGGCTTCGGACTGTCTAAGTCCTTTCTTGCCCTCAGGCACCTCCAGAAGCTCCCTGTAATTATAAAGGATCTCTCCCTTACCGTTGACCAGGGCTATGGACGTCCGGTAATTGCTTGTGTCGATGCCCAGTATCAGTTCATCCATCGATCTTGCCGAGAACGGCGTTTATGAAGGCGCCGGAGCGCTCAGAACCGTATTTTTTGGAAAGTTCCACAGCCTCATTGATGGCCACTGCCTTGGGCACGTCTTCTCTCACCATCATCTCGCAGCAGGCCACTCTGATGATGGCCAGATCTGCCTTTGCCATCCTGTGGGTGTTCCAGCCGTCAGAAACGGCGTTGATGGCTGCATCCACGTCGTCGATGTCCGTCAGAAGCTTGGTGATTATATCTTTTGCGTACTTATACTGTCTGCCAAGCTCGTCCCTGTCCAGGTACTTCTCAGGATCTCCTCCGAAGTCGTTCATGGCGTCGATCCTGAAGGCTGCAGACATAACATATTCTCTTGCTTCTCTTCTGTTCATTCCTCTTTTTCCTTTTTGGGGGCTACCCCCTGTATGTAGATATCGATCTTCTCCGCATCATACTCGGATGCTGTCTTTACGCCGGCCTTGACGGCGTTCTGAACGTCCCACGAAACCGAGGGAATGCTGTACCCGAAGGACACGTCCAGATAGATCTTGAGCTCAGTGTGTCTGAGGTCCTGATCCATGTCCGACTTCACGTCGTTGACCTCGGCCACGCCCTCCACGCCAAGTGCGGCGCGTGCGGCGCTCTCCTCGATCAGTTCCCTTATTAATTTGTTGTCGGGACCCTTATCTTTCGGCATAAAAAGCACCTACCTATACAGATTATATTATATACCTATACTGCTCCACTTTTCAAGGGAAAAGGGCACCCTGCCCTGTACTATATTCCGTACAGAAATTGCGCAAAAAACTGAAAAAACTCCCCTCTTCCGAGGGGAGTTTTGAAATAATCCGTTACAGAGTCGGGCAAGCCGGCTTCGGGATCCTTTCGATGATGGACTGCATCAGGCTGTCTGTTGTGCTGAGCGGGTCTGTAAGAGCTCCGTTCTCCACTGCCACAAGCTTGGGCTCGACGGGTGCGAGGACTCCTCC
>JAEEOX010000104.1 GCA_016284485.1 Bacillota bacterium
TCCGAGGCCTATCAGGACAAGAGGATCGTTGAGATCGCCCAGAGGATCTTTGACCAGAAGAACCGTGTGGTACTGATCGCGGGACCTTCCAGCTCCGGCAAGACCACCACGGCCAAGAAACTCTGCACCCAGCTCAAGGTGCTGGGCCTGGATCCCCTGTACATGGGTACCGACGACTACTTCGTTGAAAGAGAAGACACGCCCCTGGACGAGAACGGCAAGTACAACTTCGAAGACCTGGACGCCGTGGACGTGGATCTTTTCAACCAGAACATCATCGCCCTTCTCAAGGGTGAAGACGTGGACCTTCCCACATTCAACTTCATGACGGGCCACAAGGAATTCGGCAAGAGGATCACCTCCATCAAGCGCAGCCAGATCATAGTCATCGAAGGCATACATGCGCTGAATGACGAGCTGACTCCCCAGATCCGCCAGCACCAGAAGTTCAAGATCTTCGTGTGCCCGGTGACAGCCCTTAAGGTCAGCAAGGAATCCGGCGTGGATCCCATCGACCACAGAATGCTGAGGCGCATGGTGAGAGACAACCAGTTCAGGGGACATTCCGCCAAGGCTACCATAGACAACTGGCCCTCAGTGAGAAGGGGTGAGGACAAAAATATTTTCCCCTACAGAGATCAGGCTCACGAGGCTTTCAACACATCACACATCTATGAGATCCCCATCCTTAAGAAGTACGCCGAGCCGCTGCTCAAGTCCATCAAGCAGGATGAGCCCGAGTACGAGATGGCCTCGAAGATGCTGAAGTTCCTCAGCGAGTTCGAAGCCTACGAGGATGACAGTGTGGTTCCCAACGACTCCATCATCAGGGAGTTCATCGGCGGGTCGACCTATGCCGACACGGATCCTGAGACCGGCAAGAAGACCTTCGTGGGAAGCAACTGGTTCCTGAGAAACGTTCACGAGTACATCAAGGAAAAGCACGGAGAGCTTAAAGAGAAGCGTCAGGAGTTCCACGAGGAACTGGTGAAGGCGGTTGAGGAAGACCACATTGACGACGTGGAAATGGCTCTCAGGGGCGAAAACGAAAAGACCGTAAAGTGATCTTTGGGAGATTCTTTTGAAGATAGCGATAGTCGGGGGCATCAACATAGACATCGAGGGTGTTCCCTTTAAAACCATCAAATACCATGACTCCAACCCGGGGAAGATAAGGCTTTCCTACGGCGGAGTCGGCAGGAACATAGCCGAGAACCTGGCCAGACTGGGAGGAGACTGCGCCCTGGTCTCCTGCGTGGGCGACGAGCCCATGAGCCTGGGGGCAGTGGAGTATCTCCGTGATCTGGGAGTGGACGTGAGCCACATCAGGGTCTTCAGGGATGAAATGCCCTCCATGTACCTGAGCATCCTTGATGATAAGGGTGACATGGAACTGGGCATATCCGACATGGAGATCGTGGATCATATCGATCCTGCGTACATCGATGAGATCAGGCCCTTCCTGGAGGAAGCCGGGGTGGTCGCCCTGGACGGGAACCTCACCGAGGAATTCCTGGGCCACGCCACGGCAGTGCTCAGCGGGACGAAGCTTTTCTTCGACCCGGTGTCCGCCAACAAGGGGGTCAGAGCCAAGAAGTTCGTGGGCAGGTTTTTTGCGGTGAAGCCCAACAGGATCGAGGCGGAGGCCCTGCTGGACATGAAGATCTCTTCCGACGATGACGTGAGGGAGGCCGGCCGCAGGTTCATGGAACTGGGTGTGTCCAAGGTGTTCATCACCCTGGGCGAGGACGGCGTCTTCTATATGGAGGAAGGCGACTCCGGGTTCATCAGGCCGTCCAAGGACCTGGTGATCATGAGCGCCACGGGCGCGGGAGACAGTTTCAGCGCATGCATCCTTCTGGGCATCGCCAGAGGACTCAGCGCAAAAAAGACCGCAGAGATAGGTATGATCGCCTCCAGGATCACCATGAGCACCCGCAAGGCAGTAAGCGAGGAGATCAGCCTGGAGCTGATAGAAGATTTAATGAGTAAGGAGGTTTAGAATGGATCATCTTAGAATAAAACCGGAAGTTAAAGAAGCACTGGAGCAGGGAAGACCTGTGGTCGCCCTGGAGTCCACCATCATCGCCCACGGCATGCCGTACCCCAGAAACGTGGAGACGGCTCTCAACGTTGAGAAGGTCATCAGGGAGCACGGCGCAGTGCCCGCCACCGTTGCCATAATCGGCGGCGAGATCAGAGTGGGCCTCACCCCGGAGGAGATCGAGTATCTTGGGACCGCCAAGGGTGTGCTCAAGGTTTCCAGGAGAGACATGCCCCTGGTGATCTCAAAGAAGATGGACGGAGCCACCACCGTGGCCGGAACCATGATGGCAGCCGCCATGGCGGGAATCAAGGTCTTCGTCACCGGTGGCATCGGCGGAGTCCACAGGGGAGCGGGAGAGTCCTTCGACATCTCCGCAGACCTGGAGGAGTTCAAGACCACCAACGTGACAGTGGTATGCGCAGGCTGCAAGTCCATCCTGGACATCCCTGCCACCATGGAATACCTGGAGACCAAGGGAGTGCCCGTGGTCTGCTACGGAGCCGACGAGATCCCTGCCTTCTACTCCAGAAGGTCGGGAGTCATGGCCGAGCTCAGGATGGACGATCCCCGGGAGATCGCCGACATGATCAGAGCCAAGGATGCTCTTGAACTTCCCGGAGGAGTTCTGGTGACCTGTCCGGTGCCTGAAGAGGACGAGATCCCCTTCGAGGAGATGGACGGCTACATCCAGGAGGCTCTGGCCGACTGCGCGAGAGACGGAGTCACAGGCAAGAGGATCACGCCCTACCTGCTTTCAAAGGTCAAGGACCTGACCGAAGGCAGGAGCCTGGAGGCCAACATCAAGCTGGTGCTCAACAACGCAGCCGTCGGAGCGGAGATCGCAAAGGGACTGGCAAAATAGACATCGACGCGCCTGTAAGACGAGACAAGAGGATGGAAGACGATATGATCCCTGATATCAGCAAATTCAAATTGTATTATGACATATCTGAGGTCAGCAGGTGCCTGCTGTGCCACGATTCTCTTTGCACCAAGGTGTGTGGGCTGTCATCTCTGCAGACTGGTGTGCACCGAAAAAGCCATCAGGACCGCGAAGAAGACCATTAAAAGATAACAGCATGTGGTTCATTAAACCGCCTCCGGGCGGTTTTTTTAGTGGGCGGGTGGGATGTTTTGCGCCTGATGGACAGATATGGTGTGTTATGGCAGGGGGAACCCAAGATATGGTGGCCTGAGGGGCCCTGAAACGCACGCCAGATTGCGTGTAAATGCTCCGCGTGGCGAGAAGCCTTGAAAATCAAGGACTTTGCTGTGATAAAGCGCCCGAAAAAACCCTGAAAAATAATTAAAAAAATGCTTGCATTTGACTTTTCCTTCGAATATAATTAGAGAGCTTGCTTAAGGCGTAGATGCGGGAAGTTGCAGGGCTATCTGGTAATTTCCGCGGAGCATGTCCGAACTCGATTCGGGCGAAGGGACTCGCCTTGTGTTTTGCTTTGAGAACAAAAGCAGAAAACACACGTAAGCGTGTAAAAAGGCGACAGAACCGCCTGAAGCCTTGAAAATCAAGGCTTGAGCCCCTGTACGGAGCATAGCGAAAACAGTACGAAAGACAATTAAGGAGGAAAAAATGAGCGGTAAAGACAAGATCAGGATCAAACTCAGAGGTTATGATCACGCACTCCTCGATCAGTGCGCACAGAAGATCATCGACACGGTCAAGAAGACCGGAGCGGACGTTAGCGGTCCCATTCCCCTTCCCACAGACAGGGAAGTAGTCACCATCATCAGAGCGGTGCACAAGTATAAGGACTCCCGCGAACAGTTCGAGCAGAGAACTCACAAGAGATTGATCGACATCACTAACGCGACACCCAACACAACACAGGCTCTCACAAAGCTGAACCTGCCGGCGGGCGTTGAAGTAGAGATCAAATAAGTCAGTTAAGGGTACTCCCCTTGGTAAGAACTCATGAGAGGGCAAAGGCCAAACCAGAGAGTTCCAATGTAAGATTTGGAGGAAATCAATGAAAACAATCTTAGGAAAGAAAATGGGCATGACCCAGATCTTCGACGAAGAAGGAAACGTAATTCCCGTAACAGTCGTCGAAGCAGGTCCCGAAGTCGTAACTCAGGTAAAGACAGTTGAGACAGACGGATACGATGCAGTCCAGGTCGGCTTCGAAGATCAGAAGCCCCAGAGGGTCAACAAGCCGATGACAGGCCACTTCGAAAAGGCCGGCGTAGCTCCCAAGAGATATCTTGCGGAATTCAGACCGGATGACGGAGACACCTACGAAGTAGGACAGGTCATCACAGCAGCCGAGTTTGAAGTAGGTTCCAAGCTCGACGTAACGGGTACCTCAAAGGGAAAGGGAACCCAGGGTAACATCAAGAGGCACCACCACAGACGTGGCCCCATGTCCCACGGTTCAAAGCACAAGAGACTTCCCGGCGGTCTGGCAGCAGCCACTTATCCGTCAAGAGTCTTCAAGGGCAACGAAGGTCCCGGAAGAACAGGAAGAGACACAGTCACAGTACAGAATGTGGTCTTAGTAAAAGTTATCGAAGACAGAAACCTCATGCTGATCAAGGGAGCGATCCCCGGAAACAAGGGCGGACTCGTCCGTATCCAGTATGCGGTTAAAGGTCAGGGCAAATAATTCGGGTGAAAGGAGGAGACAAAATGGCACAGGTTACAATGCTGGATATGCAGGGAGCTAATGCAGGTAACATCGAACTTAACGATGAGATCTTCGCGATCACCCCGAACGAATTTGCGGTTCACGCAGTAGTCAAGAACTACCTGGCGAACCAGAGACAGGGCACTCAGTCCGCAAAGACCAGAGGCGAAGTCAGAGGAGGAGGCCGCAAGCCTTTCAGACAGAAGGGTACAGGCCGTCACAGACAGGGACACTCCACAGACCCCTCACAGGTAGGAGGCGGCGTAGTGTTCGCTCCGAAGCCCAGGGATTACAGATACACTCTTCCCAAGAAGCTCAGAAGACTCGCAATGAAGTCTGCTCTGTCTTCAAAGGTTGCGGAGAACGAGATCATCGTAGTGAACGAACTTAAATTCGATGAGCCCAAGACAAAGGACATGATCAAGTTCCTTGAGGCTGTAAAGGCCGGCAAGAAGGCGCTCATCATCACAGCTGAAAAGGACGAAAACGTAGTTAAGTCCGCCAACAATATCCCCGGAGTAAGAACTGCGCTTGTGACAACGATGAACGTTTATGAGATCATAAACCATGAGAGCTTCATCGTTACCGAAGAGGCGGTCAAGTTGATCGAGGAGGTGTACAAATAATGAAAAACGCATATGACGTAATATTGACTCCTGTCATCTCTGAACAGAGCATGGACGTGGCGGCAGACAAGAAATACACTTTCAAGGTCGCTAAGGAAGCCAACAAGACACAGGTCAAGCTTGCCGTCGAAGAGATCTTCGGAGTTGAGGTCGCAAAGGTCAACATCATGAACTACAGCGGCAAGTTAAAGAGAATGGGAAGATATTCCGGTCTGACACCCGCCTACAAAAAGGCGATCGTCACTCTCACACCCGGGAGCAAAGAGATCGAATTCTTCCAGGGATTATAATTTAGGAGGTAGAGGAAAATGGGAATCAGAAAATACAAACCGACTACCCCGGGCTTAAGAGGAATGACGGTCTCCACATTTGAGGAGATCACAAAGGATACCCCCGAAAAGTCATTGACAGTGACTCTGAAGAAGCACTCCGGAAGGAACAACACCGGAAGGATCACAGTCAGACATAAGGGAGGCGGCACAAGAGCCAAGTACAGAATCATCGACTTCAAGAGAGATAAGGACGGAGTTCCCGGAAAGGTAACTTCCATCGAGTACGATCCCAACAGGACCGCAAATATCGCCCTTATCACTTATGCAGACGGTGAGAAGAGATACATCATTGCTCCCGGCAAGCTGACAGTGGGACAGACGATCGTATCCGGACCCGATGCAGACATCGTGGTAGGAAACGCTCTTCCCCTGGCAAACATCCCCGTAGGTACGATCATCCACAACGTGGAGCTCAAGCCCGGCAAAGGCGGACAGCTTGCCAGATCAGCCGGAAACGGCGCACAGCTCATGGCTAAGGAAGGTGCTTACGCACAGGTAAGACTTCCGTCCGGAGAAGTCCGCAAGGTCTCAATGAGATGTAAGGCCACCATCGGTGAGGTCGGAAACGAAGAATCCGCCAACATCCAGATCGGAAAGGCCGGACGTACGAGACACATGGGAATCAGGCCCACAGTAAGAGGTTCCGTAATGAACCCCAACGACCATCCCCATGGCGGCGGCGAAGGCAGAGCGCCCGTCGGCAGAAAGAGCCCCGTTACACCTTGGGGCAAGCCTGCTCTTGGATATAAGACTAGGAAGAAGAACAAAGATTCCAACAAGTACATCGTCAAGAGAAGGAACGAGAAATAAAGAAAGGAGCAAAGAACAGAATGTCAAGATCACTCAAAAAGGGACCTTATGTCAACGCCAAGCTGCTTAAGGCTATCGAAGAGTTAAACGCATCCAACGAGAAGAAAGTCATCAAGACATGGTCAAGACCTTCAACGATCTTCCCGCAGATGGTTGGACACACCATAGCAGTTCATGACGGCAGGAAGCACGTCCCCGTATATATCACAGAAGATATGGTCGGTCACAGACTCGGTGAGTTTGCTCCGACAAGAACATTCAGAGGTCACGCCTCTGATAAGGCCACAAAGGGCAGATAAGGAAAGGAGAAGAAACAATGGAAGCAAAAGCAGTTGCCAAATATGTCAGAATGTCTCCTATCAAATTGCAGCCCGTTTGTGATTTAGTAAGAGGCAAGGATCTGAACGAAGCTCTGGCCATCCTGAAGTTCACACCCGGCAAGGGTTCCGCTCTTGTTGAGAAGGTAGTTAACTCCGCAAAGGCCAACGCTGAGAACAATTTCGATATGGATCCCGACAATTTATATGTAGCAGAGATCTACGCGAACCAGGGCCCCACAATGAAGAGATGGAGAGCCGGTTCTCAGGGTAGAGCATCGATCATCCTTAAGAGGTCAAGCCACATCGGCGTAACCCTTAAGGAGAAGGAATAAGGAGGTTGGCACATGGGTCAGAAAGTCAGTCCACATGGATTCAGAGTAGGCGTAATCAAAGACTGGGACTCCAAATGGTACGCAGGCAAAAAGAATTTTGCTGATAATCTTATCGAGGACAACAAGGTAAGAGAATACATCACAAAGAAGCTTTATGCCGCAGGAGTTGCCAAGGTCGTTATTGAGAGAGCCTCAGGCAATAAACTCAGAGCTAACGTCATGACAGCTAAGCCGGGCATGGTCATCGGAAGATCAGGCGACGGCATCGAAGCTATCAAGAAGGACCTTGTAAAGCTTACAGGTAAGGAAGTAGAGCTCGAGATCATCGAGATCAGACGTCCCGAATTAGATGCTCAGTTGAGCGCTGAAGCAGTCGCACAGTCCCTTGAAAGACGTACATCATTCAGAAGGGCCATGAAGCAGCAGATCTCCAGGACCATGAAGGCCGGAGCTAAGGGCATCAAGGTCGTAGTATCCGGAAGACTCGGCGGAGCCGAGATCGCCAGATCCGAGAAGTATTCCGAGGGTAACGTTCCTCTGCACACACTGAGAGCCGACATCGACTACGGTTTTGCAGAAGCTGACACCACCTACGGAAGGATCGGCGTAAAGGTCTGGATCAACCACGGTGAAGTACTTGACAAGGGTCTCAAGAGCGCAGTTCCCGAAGAAAAGAGGGAGAAGAAGGGCGACAAGAGACAGAGAAGAGACGGCGCAAGAAGAGACGGCGCAAGATCGGACAGAAGAGAAGGCAGAAGGAACGACAGATTCCAGAAGGAAGAAGCCCCCAAGGCTACTCCGAGAATCAGGAAGACACCCAAGCCCGCTCCGATAGTTGAACCCCAGCAGGAAGCTGAGGCTCAGGAACCGATGGAGACAACTGAAGCATAGAATTTGGAAAGGAGGAACTAAGCCATGTTAATGCCAAAACGTGTCAAGCACAGAAGACAGCACAGAGGTAGAATGACAGGCGTAGCCACAAAGGGCAACACCATTACCTATGGCTCATATGGATTAGTTGCACAGGAATGTGCATGGATCACCTCAAACCAGATCGAGGCTGCCCGTGTGGCAATGACCAGATCTATCAAGAGAGGTGGTAAGGTATATATCAAGATCTTCCCTCACAAACCGGTAACAAAGAAGCCGGCCGAAGTACGTATGGGTTCCGGAAAAGGTGCTCCTGAGTACTGGGTAGCCGTAGTTAAGCCCGGCAGAGTGATGTTCGAGATCGAAGGAGTCGGCGAGGAAGCAGCAAGAGAAGCTATGAGACTCGCAGCCAACAAGCTCCCCATCAAGTGCAAGTTCATGATGAAGGAGCAGCAGGCGGAAGGCGGTGAAGCATAATGGAATTGAAGAAAATGAGAGAACTGACCGAGGCGGAACTCAACACCGAACTCGATAAGATGAAAAAAGAGCTTTTCAATCTCAGGTTCCAGCATGTCACCGGTCAGCTGGAGAACCCTGTAAAGATGAGAGAACTCAAGAAGGATATCGCAAGAGCTAAGACGATCCTCAAAGAGAGAGAAGCATAAAGGAAAGGAGGAAGAATTATGGCAGTTGACAGAAACGCAAGAAAAACCAAGGTCGGCATCGTAGTATCCGACAAGATGGATAAGACAATCGTCGTCGCAATGGAAGACTTCATAAGACACCCCCTTTACGGCAAGGCTGTTAAGAGGACCAAGAAGGTCAAGGCTCACGACGAGAACAATGAATGCCAGATCGGCGACAAAGTAAGGATCATGGAAACGAGACCCCTTTCAAAGGACAAGAGATGGAGACTTGTTTCTATCATCGAGAAAGTTAAGTAAGGGAGGCAACGGATAATGATTCAGACAGAAACAAGATTAAAAGTTGCTGACAATTCCGGCGCTAAGGAACTCCTTTGCATCCGCATCCTGGGCGGAACAAGCCGTCAGTATGCAAACATCGGAGACATCATCGTATGCGCCGTTAAAGATGCGACACCCGGCGGAGTCGTCAAGAAGGGCGACGTCGTCAAGGCCGTAGTGGTTAGGACAAAGCACGGCGTTAGACGCCATGACGGTTCATATGTAAAGTTCGATCAGAACGCAGCCGTAATTATCGGCGGAAAAGATGACAAGAACCCCAAGGGTACTCGTATCTTTGGACCTGTTGCCAGAGAACTTAGAGATAAGGGCTTTATGAAGATCGTTTCATTGGCTCCGGAAGTATTATAAAGGAGGAAATGGAAATGAAGATCAGAAAAGGCGACACGGTCAAGGTCATTGCCGGCAAGGACAGAGGCAAGACAGGTAAGGTCCTGAAGACCTACCCCAAGGACAATAAGGTAGTTGTTGAGGGCGTAAACATTCAGACAAAGCACGCTAAGGCAACCAGGAACACTGCAGCTGAGATCAAGCATATCGAAGGACCCATCGATGCTTCCAACGTTATGTACTACGATACAAAGGCTAAGCAGGCTTCCAGAGTTGGATACAAGGTCAAGGAAGACGGAACAAAGTCCAGAGTCTTCACCAAGACCGGAAAGACAATAGACTGAGAAAGGAGGAGACGGTTTTGACAGCTAGATTAAAAGAGACATACGACGCCGAAGTATTCGGTCAGATGAAGGAAAAATTCCAGTACAAGAACGTTATGGAAGTTCCCAAGCTCGAAAAGATCACCATCAACATGGGACTCGGAGAAGCTAAGGAAAACGCCAAGCTTCTGGAATCCGCCATCGAAGAGATCGCGCTCATCGCCGGTCAGAAGCCTGTAGTCACAAAGGCAAAGAAGTCCATCGCGAACTTCAAGGTCAGACAGGGCATGCCGGTAGGAGCCAAGGTCACTCTCAGAGGAGACAGAATGTATGAATTCGCAGATAAGCTTTTCAACATCGCTCTTCCCAGAGTTAGAGACTTCAAGGGAGTCAGCAAGAACGCCTTTGATGGCAGGGGCAACTACTCCATGGGCATCAAGGAACAGCTCATCTTCCCTGAGATCAGTTATGACCAGGTCGAAACTATCAAAGGAATGAACATCGTATTTACTACAACGGCTAAGACAGACGAAGAGGCACAGGCTCTGCTTGAACTCCTTGGAATGCCGTTTGAGAAGTAGGAGGTATTTCATGGCAAAGACATCATTAAAGGTTAAGCAAGCTAGAAAGCCTAAGTATCAAACACGTGCATACACAAGGTGCAGGATCTGCGGAAGACCTCACTCCGTGCTTAAGAAGTACGGCATCTGCCGTATCTGCTTCAGAGAACTTGCCTACAAGGGCGAGATCCCCGGAGTCAAGAAGGCAAGCTGGTAAAACATTGTGAAAGGAGAAAAGCTGTTATGACAATGACAGATCCCATTGCGGATATGCTGACTCGTATCAGGAACGCCAACACAGCAGGACATGACACTGTGGAGATCCCTGCTTCAAAGATGAAGAAGTCGATCGCACAGATCCTGAAGGATGAGGGCTTCATCAATGATTTCGAGGTCATAGAGGACGGCAAGCAGGGCATCATCAAGGTAACGATGAAGTATGCTGCCGGTAAAGAAAAAGTTATTTCAGGTATTAAGAAGATTTCCAAGCCCGGCCTTAAGGTCTACGCAAAGGCTGAAGACGTTCCCAGAGTTCTGGGCGGCCTGGGCATCGCGATCCTTTCCACTTCCAAGGGAGTCATCTCCGACAAGGAAGCCAGGAAACTCGGCATCGGCGGCGAAGTCATCTGCTATGTTTGGTAGGAGGTAAGGATATGTCCAGAATCGGAATCAGACCCATTACTGTTCCCGCCGGCGTAGAGGTTACGGTAGATGGAAATCTTGTAACAGTCAAGGGACCCAAGGGCCAGCTGACCCAGGAGATCGCTCCCGAGATGGCTGTTGAATTAAATGACGGCGTGCTCACAGTAAAGCGTCCCAACGATGACAGACAGGAACGCAGCCAGCACGGCCTCGCAAGGACACTGATCCACAACATGGTGGTCGGAGTCACAGAGGGCTTCGAGAAGAAGCTCCAGCTCGTAGGAGTCGGATACAAGGCAGAGAAGAAGGGTGACACCCTGGTACTCAGCCTCGGATATTCCCACCCCGTAGAGCTCAAGGATCCCGAAGGGATCACAACAGAATGTCCTTCTCAGACGGAAATCGTCGTAAAAGGAATTGATAAGGCATTTGTCGGCAATTACGCGGCAGACATCAGAGCGTGGAGAAAACCGGAACCCTACAAGGGCAAGGGAATCAAGTACGTGGACGAAGTCATCCGTCGTAAGGAAGGCAAAGCAGGCGCTAAATAAGGGAAAGGAGTGAGTTGAAATGGCAAATGAATCAAGAAACGACAGACGTCTCAAGAGACATTACAGAGAAAGAAAGAACATTTTCGGAACTCCTGAGAGACCCAGACTTTGCGTATTCAGGTCAAGCAAGAACATCTCCGCTCAGATCATCGACGATGTGAACGGCAAGACACTTTGCTCTGCATCCTCACTGGACAAGGAGCTCAAGGCTGAGATCGGATACGGCGGAAACAAAGAGGCCGCCAAGAAAGTCGGAGAAGCGCTTGCTAAGAGAGCACTTGCTGAAGGCATCACCGAAGTCTGCTTTGACAGAGGCGGATTCCTTTATCACGGAAGAGTTGCAGAACTGGCAGACGGTGCTCGCGAAGCCGGATTGAAATTCTAACAGGAGGAAGAAAGAATGCGTAATATCGTTGATGCATCCAAGCTCGAACTGACATCGACAATCGTCAACATCAGAAGAGTCTCCAAGACCGTTAAAGGCGGTAAGAACATGAGATTCTCCGTGACGGTAGTCGTGGGTGACGGCGAGGGACACGTAGGCGTAGGCCTTGGCAAGTCCATCGAGATCCCCGAAGC
>JAEEOX010000105.1 GCA_016284485.1 Bacillota bacterium
AAGCTGAAGTTGATCATCATGAGAATGTCATCGAACAGAAGCGCAAAAAATCCCGGATCCATGTCTTCTCTAACAAGCCCGTACTGTCTGGCATTATCAAGGAATCCGACATAAAGGGCTGAAGATCTTCCCTCGATCCTGGAGCAAAGCCTTGCGGCCTCGTCCGGATCTCCGGTGATGGTGATCTGGTGATAGAGTCTGAAGAACTCAGGATGTTCGCGGGAGGCTTTGATGGCAAGCTCCACCAGATGGTCCAGGCCCTCATCAAGATTGCCGGACTTGGTCTCGACTCTGGAATAAACGTCATCCAGATAGCTCATACAGTGTTCGAGACAGGCTGCAAAAAGAGCCTCCTTGTCATCATAGTATTTATAGATGACTCCGGCTGAAATTCCCGCAGCATGAGCTATGTTGGTGATCTTAGCCCTTCCGTAACCTCTTTCTCCGAACTCCTCTATGGCGCATGTGAGAAGGACACGTCTCTGTTCTTCTGTGAGTTTCTTAAGCATTGTTCTGATCCTTCTGTTTGGAATACTTGTTTACGTAAATGTAATGTTCAAGGGTCGCCTGGCCTGTACTAAGCGGCCTGATACCCTTTTTAAGGCCCAGATCGGCCGCCTGACACTGTTTTTCGAGAAGAATGGCCAATGCCTCGGCTTCCTCTCTGTCAGGGGCTGTAACGAAAGCCCCCTCTCCTTTGACCAGGGTGGCGGAGCGCTTGCCTCTGGCACTCCTGGGAATGATGAATTTTTTGCGTCCCATCACATCCTTACATCTGATGACAGATCCCACCATCTGAGCCATATCCTCGATGAATATGGGAAGATCCTTTCCTCTCAGGCTCATCTCCATCACAAAGGGAGTCTTAACCTGGATCACATGGGTCTCGAAATCTTTTCCGCCGAAACTTCCCTTGTACAGGGTATTGTTTTTGAGATTGTAAGGTTTGATCCTGTCGCCGGTGCGCCTTTCGAAGATGGTCCCCGCAGTCTTTTCCAGGTTCCGGGTGACCTCCATAGCCTCCTCAAAAGATCCGCCGTAGCAGAGCGTGCCATGATATGGAAGGAGCATGGCCTTTGCCTTGGGATGTCTTTTGAGAACAGTGGCAACGTGCCGGACCAGTTTGTCAGTGGAAGTCATGGCGTATCTGGCCGTGGGAATGACCCCTCCGGGAAGATCACTTTCGAATCTGGTGAACTTTATGTCCTCCTGAAGGATGCTTATGGCTGAGGCGTTATTGGAATGAGCGTGGATGACGAACTCGGCCTCAGGTCTCTGTGCGTAGACCGCAGCATGTACGCCCTTCTCACTGGAGGGCTTGATATCTCCTTCATATGAGCAGTCTTTGATCTTAACCTCCACCAGATCATCCGGGGTCAGACTGTCATAGGCCCTTCCGGAGGGAGTGATCAGGAATGTTTCACCGGACAGTCTGGCTGAGATGTTTCCCCAGGTCCTGGCGATGAGGCCTTCCTTTATGAGCTTAAGTCCTGCTTCGATCACGAGTCTCGAAGCTTCGTCTTTGGTGTATGCCATTTTGTCCTCCTTCCGGATCAGTCAAGCATTCCGCATTTGGAAAATACTCTGTCAAATCTGGCGATGACATCGTCGATCATGTCTTCGTCATATGCTGCAGAAGTGTAAAGTCTGGAGCCCGCCAGGGTAACGATCCCTTCTGCCATGTATGCGGCTCCTATATGCTCCATCTCTATCTGGCGTCTTCCTGTCTGCTTCAGGATCTCCGGAAGTTTCCATGGCTTGGTCCAGTCGATGGAGAAGTGCATGGTTCCCACCGTATCCACATGACAGATGGACCCCTGGTTGAACACCACGAAGGGAAGTTCATGCTTCTCGACGGATGCCTGTATGCCTGCCACCAGTCTGTCAGCCATCCTTCCGGCCTTCTCGCATGCGTTTGTGCGTTCAATCTCGCATAAGGTGTAATATCCCGCACAGCTGGATATGGGTGTGGCAGCCATGGTGCCGCCGCAGAGAGCTTTTTTGATCTTCTTGCCGGATGAATCAAGCCCTGCTCCCAGGTGCTGCATGCAGTCCCTGTGTCCGCCCAGGCCGCCTGCACCAGGATAACCTCCGGCGATGACCTTGCCGAATACGGTGAGATCCGGATCCACTCCGAATAATCCCTGGGCACCGGCAGTGCCGATCCTGAACCCGGTGACGACTTCATCGAAAATGAGAAGCGCACCATATTTGTGAGCCAGTTCCTCGCAGCCCCTGATGAACTCTCTGGAGACCGGCCATGTGCCGCTTTCGGGTCCCACAGGCTCCACATATACCGCGGCCGTTCCGCCTCTCAGTTTGTTTCTCTTAAGTTTTTTCTCCAGATCATCCAGATCGTTGGGGAAGAATTCATCGGTATGGCTGAAAACATAAGAAGGTATTCCTCTGGACTGGAGACCCTTGGTCCCCGGTATCCTGATGCCATAGGCCAGCTGGTCAGACCAGCCGTGGTAGGCCCCTCCCATCTTGAGCACGTTCAGGTGACCTGTCTTGAGCCTTGCAACTCTTAAGGCGCACATGCACGCTTCCGTGCCCGAACCGAGCATCCTGAACATTTCAACCGACGGGACAAGTTCAGATATCTTGGCCGCAAGTTTGTACTCATATTCGTGGAAAAGCCCTGTTGACGGTCCGCAGGTATTCAGAAGATCGACGACCTGTTCTCTTACCACATCCGGGTTGCTGCCCAGGACCGTAGGACCGCCTGCCTGCAGGAGATCGTAATATTCGTTACCGTCGATATCGTAGAGTTTGGCATCCTTAGCCTTGGTAATGACTATGGGGAACGGATAGTTGAAAGCCAGATTATGCTGCACTCCTCCGGGAATGATGTTTCTGGCCTCATCTATACGCTCTTTGGATCCTGAGCATTTCTTCTCAAAATACTCAGATACGTATTCTTCAAGAGCTTCAGGTCTGATGCCGTAGACCGGGAGCTGTATAAGTGCATCCAGTTTCCTGTTTATGATATCCGCATCCGGGTATTTATCGATGGCAAATCCGTTGTATGACATAGATCTCCTCCTGTTGTTTTTTGCTTTGATATCAGGTTTGTTTTCTCGTGAATTGTAATTCACGTCCCAAATGCATTCTATAACTTTATCCTGATAAAGTCAACAAAAAACTCATAAAAACACCAAAGTGAGGCCTCCCTTAAGGGAGACCCCTGCCTTGCTTTATTTACTTGGTGTATTTGTCGAACCAGCCTGTGATCTCGTTGAGTCTTCTCAGTTTGTGATGAGGCTTGCCTGTTCTTGAAAGTTCATGATTCTCTCCGTGGAAGACCACCATTCTTGCCGGGACCCCCTTATATACGAGAGCTGTGAACAACTGATATCCCTCCTCTATGGGACATCTGTGGTCCTCATCAGAGTGGATGAACAGCGTGGGTGTCTTTGCGTTGTTCACATATTTGAGGGGTGACACATCCCACATCTGCCTGATACCCTTTTCGCTGTAGGGATCTGTGTTGCAGGTCTCTCCGCAGGCGATGGGCGGAATGTCGCTTACGCCGTACATGGTGACCCAGTTCGATATACTTCTCTGGGTGGCTATGGCGCAGAACCTGTCAGTATGTCCCATGATCCAGTTGGACATGTAACCGCCGTAGGAACCTCCCGTGCAGCAGACTTTTTTGGTGTCGATGGCGGGATATCTGTCCAGAACATTGTCGACGAAGGCCATGATGCAATCGTAGTCTATTGCTCCCCACCGCATGTCGAGGCTGGCGAATTCGTTACCCTTTCCGTTGGAGCCGTGAGGATTGCAGTACATCACTACATAACCCTTGTTTGCCCAGTACTGCATCTCATGGAAATAAACAGTTCCATAGGTGCACTTGGGTCCGCCGTGAATATCGAGAATAGCGGGATAGCTGCCGTTCTCATCGAAGTCTTCGGGAAGGAGGACCCATCCGTCGATGGTCTCATCTCCCACCTGAGTCTTGAGGGGCTTGGGTCTGGCCACATAGCAGTCCTTGAAAACTTCCCTGTTCCAGGAAGTGAATCTGCGGGTCCTGGAGCCGTCCTTCAGGAATATCTCAGGAAGATCCTGCCCGAACATTCCCATGAAGACAACATTATCTCCGAAAACATCGTAATCGTTTACAGAACCTTCCTTGGAAACGACGGTCTCGATCCTGCCGTCAAGTCCGATCCGCTTTAACACGCAGCGGTCCCTTACGATGGACGGGAAATATATGTACTTGCCCTCAGTCTTGATGAAACGGGTGCCGCCGTATTCAACGTCTCCGATTATGCCTGCTTCAATGTTGTCGTCAGCCTCGCAGAGAACTGCCAGCTCTCCGGTCTTCGGGTCCAGGGTATAGAACCAGGGATCCTGGTTGTCTCCCCACTTTTTGCCGTCAGTACCGCAGATCACGATCTTGCCTTCGATGAGACCGATGTCATAGATCATGAGCATGGGTCTCAGGATCCTGTTGACCTTAAGCGTCTCCAGATCCAGATGGTAGACGCCTTCGTACTTGGGCATCTTCGCTCTGAAGGATACGCCGGAGAAATACACGTCCTTGCCGTCAACTATAAGATCACCTACGTCCATGAACTTCTCTGTGAGCCTCTTGAGTTTTTTGCTCTCCTTGCTGTAAAGGAACAGAGATGTCCTGGTGCCGGAGATGAACCCCACACCATTCG
>JAEEOX010000106.1 GCA_016284485.1 Bacillota bacterium
TTTTTCTTGAATTCCATTTCTATCCGATCAGGCAACACTTCCTGGCGTTATCCAGTGTCGCGGCAGCCACCTCCTCGTAGGAGATGTCCTTTATCTCCGCCCCCTTGCGGGCCACGTACTCCCCGTAGGGGCTCTTGTTCCTGTGCCCTCTGAAAGGCACCGGCGTCAGGTATGGCGCGTCCGTCTCGATGAGGATGCTCTCAAGGGGCACCGTTTCCACCACGGAAACTGTCTTCTTGTTGTTCTTGTAGGTCAGCGGTCCGTCCACTCCCAGCACTGCGCCAAGTTTAAGATATTCTTTGGCGAACTCCGCGGATCCCGAGAAGCAGTGGATGTCCACATGGGGCATGCCGTCCGTGAAAAGCGCTTTTCTCTCATCAGAGAAAGCCCCTTCCTCCAGCAAAATATCCATGGTCTCCCTGTCCGCCTCTCTGGAGTGGACCACTATGGGCATGGCTATCTCGTTGGCCAGCCTGATCTGTCTCCTGAACCAGTATCTCTGGTCGTCTCTGGGCGAGAGATCATAGTGGAAGTCCAGGCCGATCTCGCCTATGGCCACCACCTTCGGCTGCTTCGCCAGTTCCTTAAGTTCCAGAAGGTCTTCCTCCTTCATGGACTTGGAGTCGTGGGGATGGACCCCCACCACCGCATAGCAAAACTCCAGTTCCGCCGCGTGTTCCGCAGCCATTCTGGAACTGGGCATGTCGAATCCTACGTCCACAGCATACCTTACGGGAGAAGCCTGGATCTCGCTGATGAGTTCCAGGCGTTCCTCCTCGGTATAGTCTTCGTTGTTTATGTGTGTATGTGAATCGAAAAGTATCTTTTCCATTCTGTGCCTAGTTTACGGATGATCCGTCTTCAGCGTCGGATCCCACCGTATGCAGGTCTCCGTCCTCTCCGGCGTAAAGGATCATGCCGTAGGACTCCAGTCCTCTAAGCATCCTGGGCTTCAGGTTGGCCACAACCACCACCTTCCTGCCCAGCATCTCTTCGGGAGTGAAACTTTCTGCGACTCCGGAGATGACCTGTCTCACCTCTGTTCCCATCTTGACCTGGAATACCAGGAGCTTGTCTGCCTTGGGGTGTTTCTCCGCCTTGATGATGGTTCCCACTCTCAGGTCGATCTTGTCGAAATCATCGAACTCGATGGGGTCCTTGATCTTCAGGGGAACGGAGTTCAGGATGGCCTTCTCAACGGGATCCGTCACGGATTCCATGGCCTTCTTCCTGTCCATCTCCTCTGCGATCTCAGTGAGCTCGGCCAGTTCCTTCTCTATGTCCAGTCTGGGGAAAAGTGCGTTGCCGCGCTTTACCTGCTCGCCGTACATCATGAAGAACTGATCTGCATCCTCCCACTGAACGTCGGCATACCACAGTCCCAGCTGCTTCCTGATCTCGTCGGATGAGGTGTGCATGAAGGGATAGATGAGGACTGAAACTATTCTCAGTGTCTCTGCCAGGTGGTTCATGACAGTGTCCAGCTCGGCTTTTTTGCTCTCGTCCTTGGCAAGGATCCAGGGAGCCTTCTCGTCGATGTACTTGTTGGCGCGTCTCACCACCTGCCAGATGGATTCCAGAGCCATATTGAAGGCGAACTGATCCATCTCAGTCTCCACCTTGCCGCGGCAGGCCAAAGCCATGTCTTCCAGTTCCTGGTCGATGTCATCGTGGGTGTTGGACATGGGCACTGCGCCACCGCAGTACTTCTCGATCATGGAAACGGTCCTTGAAAGCAGGTTGCCCAGGTCGTTGGCCAGATCGTAGTTGATCCTCTTGAGGAGAACCTCATTGGTGAAGTTGCCGTCCTGTCCGAAGGTGTATTCTCTGAGCAGGAAGTACTTCAACGCGTCGATGCCGTATCTCTCGATGAGGATGACCGGGTCAACCACGTCCTTGCCCTTCAGGGCCTTGGACTTGGATACCTTCTCGCCGCCCAGGAGCAGCCAGCCATGGCCCAAGACCTTCTTGGGAAGGGGAAGACCTGCTGACATCAGCATAGCGGGCCAGAGTATAGCGTGGAATCTTACGATCTCCTTGCCTACCAGATGGACGTCGGCCGGCCAGTACTTCAGATACTGCTCTGAATCTTCCGGTCCGCCCAGGGCTGTCACGTAGTTGGACAGAGCGTCCACCCACACATACATCACGTGCTCCGGGTTGTTGGGTACGGGGATGCCCCAGTCGAAAGTTGTCCTTGAGATGCAGGTGTCCTCCAGACCTTTCTCGATGAATCCTCTCATCTCGTTGCGTCTGGTCTCCGGTTCAAGGAACTCGGGATGCTCGTCATAGAGTTTGAGCACCTTGTCCGCATAGGCGGAAAGCCTGAAGAAATACGCGTCCTCGGACATCTTCTTCACGGGACGTCCGCAGTCGGGGCAGTTGCCGTCCACCAGCTGCTTCTCGGTCCAGTAGGACTCACAGTCTCTGCAGTAGAGTCCCTCGTATTTGCCCAGATAGATGTCGCCCTTGTCGTACATTCTCTGCCAGATCTTCTGGGCGCGCTCCATGTGCCTGGGCTCCGTGGTCCTGATGAAGTCATCGTAGGAGATCTCCATGGTCTTCCAGAGCTCCTTGATGCCTGCCACCACTTCGTCCACATAGGCCTGGGGGCTCACGCCCTTCTCGTCGGCCTTGGCCTGGATCTTCTGTCCGTGCTCGTCGGTTCCCGTGAGGAAGTGCACGTCATATCCCTGAAGGCGCTTGAAGCGGGCCATGGCGTCGGCCATGACCGTGCAGTAGGTGTGCCCTATGTGCAGATTCGAGCTGGGATAATATATGGGTGTGGTTATGTAATACGTTCCTTTGTTCTGCATTTTATTCCTCGTCCTCCTTCTCGGCTGATTCCGGGAATAAAGTGCTCATGATCATGTTGGTCCCCGCCACCAGCGCTACGCCGGCAGCCAGTCCAAGAGCCAGAAGGCCCGTGATCGCTTTGCCTACATTTCTGGGTGTAACGTTCTCACCCTCGGCCATGATTCTTCCTGTCTTCATTCTATGCCTCCTCAATGTATTTTCTCTTCTCAACGTAGTCGGCGATGAGCTCTGCAGCTTCCTGCTCGGTGATGTAGCTGGAATTGATGCAGAGATTATAGTTTCTCACGTCTCCGTACTTGTATTCAGTGTGATAGTTGTAATAGTTGGACCTCGCCTTGTCCACCGCAAGCACAGCGTTCTTGGCTCCGTCCGGATTCTCTCCGTACTCCATGACGGCTCTCCTGATCCTGTCCTCCAGATCAGCATAGATGAACACGTTGGTCACACCGGGCTTGTCCTTGAGCACATAGTCTGCGCAGCGGCCGATGATCACGCCTGTCTCTGAGGCACCGATCTCCTGGATCACCCTGTACTGGGCCAGGAAAAGTCTGTCGTTCACCGAAAGATCCTTGGACACGCCGCCTCCCTCGGTGAAGCTGAGTGCTGACGCCAGACTGTAGGCGAATCCCGACTTGGCCTTCATCTCAGCTCCTTCGATGACCTCTCTGGAATATCCACTCTCCTCCACGGCCATGTCGATTATTTCCTTGTCATAAAACGGTACGTTGAGGATGTCCGCCAGGATCTTGCCTATGGTGCGGCCGCCTGATCCGTACTGTCTTGAGATCGTTACGAGTTTTTTCATGTTTTGCCTCCCTGAATTGAAGACTTGTTGTTCTTTAAACAAAAACTTCTTCAATTTATTATTTTATCCCAATGACCGCTGACATTCAAGTATAAACTGCCCTAATGCCTTGTTATCCATTGCCCTCTTGTGATATAATGGTGGCGCAAAATATGTCAGCGAAAGCTTTTGACTGAACTATATAGAGGGAAAAGAAATGACAGAACTTAAGAAACCGCTTAACAAGTATTTTGATCACACCCTTCTGAAGCCCGAGGCTACCAACGAACAGATCGACGTTCTCTGCGCCGAAGCCAGAGAGCACGACTTCTTCTCAGTCTGCGTCAACACCTGCTACGTGGCGAGATGCTACGACAACTTAAGGGGCACAGACGTGAAGGTGGCTGCAGTGGTAGGATTCCCCCTGGGAGCCTGCACTTCCGAATCCAAAGCCTATGAGACCAAGGAGGCTTTCATGAACGGCGCATCCGAAGTGGATATGGTCCTCAACGTCGGAAAGTTCAAGTCCGGCGACTATGATTACGTAAGAGACGACATCAAGGCCGTGACAGCCGCAGCCTCCGTATTCAACGGCACAGTGAAGGTCATCCTGGAGACCTGTCTCCTCACCAAGGAAGAGATCGCAGAGGCCTGCAAGCTCTCTCTGGAGGGCGGCGCTCAGTTCGTAAAGACTTCCACAGGCTTCTCCACCGGCGGAGCCACAGCTGAGGATGTGGCCATCATGAGGGCTACCGTAGGCGACAGAGCTCAGGTAAAGGCCTCCGGCGGCATCAGGGATCTCAGGACCTGTCTTGAGATGATCGAAGCCGGCGCAGACCGCATCGGCGCCTCCGCATCAGTGAAGATCATGGAGGAATTCGCCAATGAGCACTAAGACCAGGTATCTCCTTCAGGGACTTTTCTTCTTCCTGCTGGCAGCCTTCTGCCTCTATGCCCGGTTCACGGGTCAGGCGGGCTGGATCCAGAGGTTCACACTGGTGGGCACGGTGCTGTCCCTGGTGGTGGGCGTGATCTACATCAAAAACGCGTTCAGGAAATAGGATATAGAGAGACCCCGCGGCGGACGCGGGGTCTTTTTTTACATTTTGCGGGCGGGGATGTCGTTTTTTGTCCTGGCGCTGCGGATCTTACTGTACAATTTCAATATTTCGAAATCATACAGTAAAAAAACCTGGTTTTACGGTCCGAAAGGTGCATTTTCCCTGTGTCTGCCCATGGTTTGATGGTAATTTTACTGTATGAAATCAAATAATCCATTCTGTGCAGTAAAACATGGAGCCACCCTACTGTACAATTTCAATTTTTGGGGATCATACAGTAAAACAAGCTGCCATGATCCCCAAAGACGGCTCCCCCTCCAAAAAAACCAAAAGCGGCTGGCGCTCCAGCCGCTTTTTCGTTTTATCAATCGTAGAGATATGTCTTTCTGGGGTCTTCCAGAGCATCCTGGTCGAAGTGCATCTCCATATCCCAGTCCTTGACCTCTGTGTGGAGGTACTTGTGGGACATCTCGGAAAGCGGTGCTCCCAGGAAGTCCTGATAGAGCTCTGCGACCGTGGGATTCTCGTGGGAGAATCTGATGTCGTTGACGTCGTCCAGAGAATAGAGGATGCCGGCTCTCTCGGAGGCCTTCTCTTCTCCGTCTCTGAAGGGCTGTCCGCCGCCGCCTACGCAGCCGCCGGGGCAGGCCATGACTTCAACGAAATCGTAGTGTTCCTTGCCGGAGTGGATGGCGTCCACCAGTCTTCTGACGTTGCCCAGTCCTGAGACGATGGCAATGTTCAGTTCCTGGCCAGCCAGGTTGAATGTGGCCTCTCTCCAGCCGCCGGAACCTCTCACCTGTGAGAACGCATCGGGATCCGGGTTGGAACCGGTAGCCAGGAAGTATGCGCTTCTGAGAGCGGCTTCCATAACTCCGCCTGTGGATCCGAAGATCACGCCTGCGCCGGAGCCTTCGCCGAAGACCTTGTCGAAAGGCATGTCTTCGAGTTCATCAGGCTCGATTCCGTCGGAACGGATGATGCGGTCGATCTCTCTTGTGGTTAGCACCAGGTCAACGTCTGTTCCGTGGCCAGAATCCTGCTCCTCTACCAGAGTTCTCTCGTACTTCTTGCAGGTGCAGGGCATTACGGATACTGAGTATATCTTGTCGGGATCAAGACCCAGGCGCTTGGCCATATAGGTCTTGGCCATGGTTCCGAACATCTGCTGCGGCGACTTGGCCGTTGAAAGGTTGGGCAAAAGATCCGGTGACTGTGTCTTGGCATATCTTACCCATGCCGGGCAGCATGATGTGAACATGGGCCACTGATACTTGTCTCTGTTGTTCAGCCTGTGAAGGAACTCGGATCCTTCCTCCATGATGGTCAGGTCTGCGCTGAGTGTGGTGTCGAACACATAGTCCACGCCGATCTTCTTGAGGGCGCATACCAGTTTGCCAAGGGTCGCTTCCTTGACGCCCAGGCCGATCTGCTCGCCCCATGCTGTTCTGACAGCAGGTGCGATCTGAAGGAGAACTATCTTGTCGGGATCAGCGATGGCTCTCTGAAGTCTCAGACGGTCGTCGCACTCTCTCAGAGCTCCCACCGGGCAGTGTGTTACGCACTGGCCGCAGAGGGTGCAGTCACTGAGGTCGATCCTCTTGTTGTCTCTCACGCCGATGGTGGTCCTGTAGCCTGTGCCCAGAATGGTCCATACGCCCATGCCCTGTACCTTGTCGCAGATCTGGACGCATCTCATGCACTTGATGCACTTGGAGGCGTCTCTTACGATGGGAAGCTCTCTGGACCAGTTCATCTTTTCAGCTGTGTTGCTGTAGTCCGGGATCAAAAGACCCAGGTCATTGGCCAGACTCTGCAGCGTGCAGTTTCCTGACTTCAGGCAGTACGGGCAGTTGGCCTTGTGGTCGGAGAGGATCAGCTCTACGTTGATCCTTCTGGCCCAGCGTACTCTGGGGCTGTTGGTCCTGATGACCATACCCTCCACCACCTGTGTGTTGCAGGCTGTGGCAAGCTTGTCTATTCCCTCGATCTCAACCACGCATACGCGGCATGCTCCGATGTCGTTGACACCTTCAAGATAGCAGAGATGGGGGATCTTGATGCCGACTTCGTCAGCGGCTTTCATTATTGTGGTGCCTTCAGGCACAGCGATCTTCTGACCGTCTATAGTAATGTTTACCATTGTTCGTCCCTCCCTCCTCTGAAGGCGCCGTAACCGTGATAGTCACAGCGCAGGCATCTTGAGCATTCCTGCATGGCTTCTTCGAAGCTCTTGGGTTCCTCGACCTCGTCGAAGTCCTTGTCACGCTCTCTTGCGAATCTTTCCTTAAGTTCGACTCTTCCTGTGGGGATGTCGTCCTTGTGGTCGGGAAGGGGTATCTCGATATCTACTGACATCTTGTGATCGTATCCGAGATAAGCGTCGATGTTGGCGGCAGCTACCTTACCTGCTGCGATGGCGTTGATTACAGTGGAAGGTCCAGTTACGCAGTCTCCTCCGGCGAACACTCCGTCAAGTTCTACAACGTTGGTGTTTTCGGCTGCGGTGATGTTGCCTCTGTAAACGGGTACTCCGAACTCCTCGAAGACCTGTGAGTCTGTGGCCTGTCCTACTGCGGAGATGATGATGTCGCAGGGGATCCTGACCTCAGGCTTGTCAGCTCTCAGCGGTGCGGGTCTTCCGGACTTGTCCATGGGTCCTACCATCTGCGGCTGAGCGATGAGGGCCTTGACGTATCCTTCCTTGTCTGTCTCGATCCTTGCCGGTGCCAGCATCTGTACAAGTTCGCATCCCTCTGCGATGGCTCCTGCCACCTCTGCGGGAAGAGCGGTCATGTCCTGCTGTCTTCTTCTGTAGACGATGGTCACCTCGGAAGCACCCAGTCTCTTGGATGTTCTGGCAACGTCCATGGCTACGTTTCCTCCGCCGATGATAGCGACAGACTTGCCCTTGAAATCGGGAAGCTTGTTGTCGCCGATGCCTCTCAGCATCTCAACTGCGGGGATAACGCCCTTGGACATCTCACCCTCGATGCCCAGCATCTTTGCGCCGTGGGAACCGATGGCGATGTATACTGCGTCATACTCTTCCCTGATCTTCTTCATGAAGTCAACGGAACTGATGTCACAGTTTGTCTCAACTTCCACTCCTGCGGACAGGATGGCGTTGATGTCCCAGTCCAGTCTGGTCCTGGGAAGTCTGTAGTTGGGGATGCCGTATCTCAGCATTCCGCCCAGCTGCTCTCTCTTCTCGAAGATCTTGGGCTTATGACCCATGACAGCCAGGAAATATGCGGCTGTAAGACCGGAGGGGCCTCCTCCGATGATGGCGATCTTCTTGCCCGTGTCGTCCATCTTTTCGTGGATGGGAACGTTCTCGGAGCAGTTGTCAGCAGCGAACCTCTTGATGCCTCTGATGTTGATGGGAGCATCGATCAGGTTTCTCCTGCACCTCATCTCGCAGGGATGCTCACAGATAAGCGCGCATACCGTGGGGAACGGATTGTCCTTGCGGATAAGCTTGATAGCGTCGTCGTATCTCTGATGCTTGACCAGAGCCACGTAACCCGGGATGTCAACGTTGGCCGGGCATGTTCTCATGCAGGGCACCGACTGAGCAGCTTCTCTGACTCTCGGGCTGCATGTATTGTACTTGATGTGATATTCGTAGTCTTCTCTGAATTCCTTCAGTCCTCTGAGCACCATCTTGGCGGCTTCAGAACCTATAGCGCAGTCAGCGGTCTCCGCGATGGTCTTAGCGGTCCTCTCCAGAATGGCGAGATCGTAGATGTCGCACTGCACGTCCAGATCCAGAATGCGTCCGAGCATGAGCTGCAGCTGGCCTAAGCCTACTCTGCAGGGAACACATTTACCGCAGGACTGGGAGTGAGCCAGCATAAGGAACGATGCGGTAAGATCTACCGGGCACTGTCCAACAGGGCTGGCAACGATTCTTCTCTCCAGATCACTGTAGATGCCGGAGACAGTTTTTTGTACCTCATCCTGAGACCTTAAAAAAAGTCTGTCCAATTGTCGTATCTCCTTTCACAGCAATTATTGCGATTTGACAAAATTCAGCCAATTAATTAAAGCATATTTTGCTTCTGTTTTCAATGCGATAAAGCCCCAAAAACCCCGTATTTTGTGTACAAAATTTAGTACTTGAATATTTTTATGTTTGCCTTGGGCTTTTGGGTGTATAATATGTGAGTTCGGTTCAAAAAATACGAATAATATACACGAAAGGGAATTTAATAAAATGAGATCCAGGACACTTATTTCAATCATCTCTCTCCTCCTGATCCTCTCCATGGTATTCATGACTGGATGCGGCGGAGGAACCAGCGAACCCGAAGAAACAACACCGGAAATAACGGAACCCATAAATGTAGCCGTCATGAACGGCCCAACCGGAATGGGCATGGTGGATCTTCTGGACAACCCCAACTACAATGTGGAGATCTTCCAGTCCCCCACTGACGCTGTTCCCAAGATCCTCTCCGGAGAAGTAGACATCGCATGTCTTCCCTCCAACATGGCTGCTGTCCTCTATCAGAAGTCCGAGGGCATGGTGGTCTGCGTGAGCCCCATGGTAATGGGTGTGCTGTCCATCCTCGGAAACGGAGTCGAGGTAAACGACATTCAGGACCTCAAGGGTCAGACTATAGTTGCAGCCGGACAGGGCGGCACTCCCGAGTACGCTCTCCAGGCAGTACTTGAATCCAACGGCCTCACCATGGGCGAGGACGTTCAGGTGACATGGCTTGCCAACCACGCTGACGTTAACACTCAGCTTCTCACCACTCCCGGAACCATC
>JAEEOX010000107.1 GCA_016284485.1 Bacillota bacterium
ATCATAAGGAGCGGCAAGTGACGGATAAGGAAAAGGCGGCAAAATACAGGATGCTGTGGGATCATCACACACACACCACCTACTCCCACGGAAAGGGCAGTATTCTGGACAATGTGAAGGCAGCCCACGACAGGGGACTGCAGTCCATAGCCATCACAGACCACGGACCGGGGAATTTCTGCTACGGCATGAAGATGGAACGGATCCCGGAGATGAGGGCGGACATCCTGGAGGCCGGAAAGGTCTACCCGGACGTGAAGGTCCTTCTGGGAGTGGAGGCCAACACCATCCGCAGATCACCCTACCTGGACATCGCTGACGATGAGTGGGATAAACTGGACATAGTGCTGGCGGGCTTCCACTTCGCGGTGCTGGGCTCAGGCATGATCCCCAACAGGATGGGGCTGAAGGGCAGGAGGCTTCTTGCCCAGAACACCGACATGATAGTGAACGCCCTGTTTCACGCAGAGGAGTGCGGACATCACATAGAGATCCTCACTCATCCGGGGGACAAGGGGCCATTTGACATCAGGGAGATCGCCCGGGCCTGCGAGAAGACCGGGACCCTCATGGAGATCAACGGCAAGCATCCCCACCTGACTGCGGAGGAGATCCGGATGGCAGCTCCTTTCGACGTTAGATTCGTCATAAGCTCCGACGCACACATCCCGGGGAACGTGGGCAGATTCGAGCCTCAGCTCATGAGAGCGCTTGAAGCGGGACTTGATCCCGAAAGAATAGTCAACATATCTGTGAAAGAGGAGATGTAATGGATATAACGATAATCACCGGGCTTTCCGGAGCAGGTAAGACCAGGGCCTGCGACTGGTTTGAGGACAAGGGATATTACTGCATAGATAACATCCCGCCTACGCTGATCAAGAACTTCATCGAGCTGAGCATGACCGGCAAGAAAAAGATCCAGCAGGCCGCCTTCGTGGTGGACGTCAGGGGAGGTGCCTTTTTCAACGACTTAAAGGCCGTCATCGCTGACCTCAAGGCCATGGACGACATGAACGTGAAGACCGTCTTCATCGAAGCTTCTGACGAGGTGCTGATCAGGCGCTACAACGAGACCAGGAGAATGTACCCCGTGGTAAACGGCCCGGTCACCAGAGAAGCCATCGCCCACGAGCGGGAGGTCCTGAGCGAGATCAGAGCACAGGCCGACTACATCATCGACACCTCCAGGACCAAGGTGGCGGACTTCAACGCAGCCATGGAAAAGATCTTCTCCCAGGACAAGGACAAGCGAGCCTTCGTGGTGAACATCTTCTCCTTCGGCTTCAAGAACGGGATACCCACAGAGGCGGACTGGGTGGTGGACACCAGATTCATTCCCAATCCTTTCTACGTGAACTCCCTGAAGAAGCTTACAGGCAACAACAAAAAAGTGGAGTCATATGTTTTGCGCCCCAGCGTGACCACCACATTCATCAACAGATACATGGAGATCATGAGGATCATAATCCCTCACTACATCCAGGAGGGCAAGTACAGCCTGACTATAGCGGTGGGCTGCACGGGCGGCCACCACAGGTCGGTGGTGATAGCCAACGAATTCGCCAGACTTTTCAAGGAAGAAGGAATGCGTGTCACCCTTGAACACCGCGACCTTAAGTGATATAATATTATGTGGCAAAAAACCGGCCCCGCCGGTTACTAATGGATAAATTTGCAAAGGAGACAGACATGGAAAAACTCATTATCAGCTGCTGCATCTGCGGAGCAGAAGTAACCAAGGAAAACAACCCTGCCGTTCCCTACACAGTAGAAGAGATCGTAAGAGAAGCCAAGTCAGCTTATGACGCAGGCGCTGCTCTTATCCACCTTCACGTAAGATGGGATGACGGAACTCCGACACAGGACAAGGGAAGATTCCAGGAATGCGTAGACGCTATCAGGAAGGTTTGCCCGGACGTTATCATTCAGCCTTCAACAGGCGGAGCAGTCGGCATGACTGACCTGGAGAGACTGCAGTCCACAGAGATCACACCGACCCCTGAGATGGCTACACTTGACTGCGGAACCTGCAACTTCGGCGGCGACGAGATCTTCATCAATACAGACAACACCATCGCAAACTTCGGCGACATCATGAAGGAAAGAGGAATCAAGCCTGAGTGCGAAGTATTCGACAAGGGCATGATCGACCTGGCTCTCAAGGCAGCCAAGAAGGGTCACATCGACTATCCGATGCACTTCGACTTTGTTCTCGGAGTTCAGATGACAGCTACAGTAAGAGACCTGGTATTCATGGTCGGATCGATTCCTCCGGGATCAACCTGGACAGCTACAGGAATCGGCAAGACATGCTGGGACATCGTAGCAGCAACCATCGCACTCGGCGGACACGTCCGTGTAGGATTTGAGGACAACGTATACATGTCCAAGGGCGTTCTTGCCAAGTCCAACGGCGAGATGGTAGAGAGAGTAGTCCAGATGGCTAAGCTCATGAACAGAGAGATCGCTACACCTGATGAGGCAAGACAGATCCTCGGCCTCAAGCCCAGACAGTAAAACTGAACTTACGGCATTAGCCGTGAAGATCCCTCCCGATGGGAGGGATCTTTTTTTATGTATGGCTCGGGGCAAGAGAGTTATGTCAACTGTTTTTACGGCTTGATTTCAAAAAATGAAATCCAGCCGTAGCCTGAAATCCATTTTTACGGCTTATAATCAAAAATTGAATTCCAGCCGTAATGCGGGCGCAGATCATTACGGCTTAAAAACGTTTTTTGATAATAAGCCGTATTTTTTTGGAATATGGTACGGCTGGAAATGAAAAAATGAAATCCAGCCGTAAACCTGACCCAAGCAGACTGTCTGCCGATGCTCCGGAACATGATCCACGCGCGATCAACATGTATACAATACATTTCACCTGCGGCAATTGTATTTCTTATGCAGCGGTGGTAATATTTAGTTACACGGAGGCTGGAGTGCGCCGGAATGCCGGATGGCGCCCAGCCGGAAAGGAGAGACATGTCATTTTCATCTGAAACCAAGAATGAACTCGCAAGACTTGAAATAGATAAGAAGTGCTGCATGCTCTCCGAGATCGCAGCCT